>CAZZAU010000039.1:0-2515 GCA_964652725.1 uncultured Dehalococcoidaceae bacterium
AACCCACGACCCGCTGCTTAGAAGGCAGCCGCTCTATCCACTGAGCTACAGGGACGGACTACGTTTTAAATTTAACATTCCCCTGGTGCACAGTCAAGATTGAGGGCAACCCGCCGCGTTTGTAAGCCTGCCGCCTTATCCGTCTTCAAGGAGACCGAAAATGGTCCAACCCAGCATGGTAGCAGCGGTCACGATTATCCCGGCGAGCAGAACGCCGGCCATTATTGAGAACAGCGCATATCTGAATCTGAATCCGAGAAGAACGGCAACTATCGAGCCGGTCCAGGCACCTGTGATGGGCAGGGGAACGGACACGAAAAGCGCCAGGCCAATGCTTTCATATCTTTCGAGTACCTGCCCCCGCCGTCTGATACGCCCGAGAAACCAGCGCAGAAGCGGCTCAAGAAACCTCACTCTGCTCAATAGCCTGACAGCAGCGTTGAGGAATAGCAGAATAAACGGCACAGGTATGAGGTTGCCGATGACACCAAACAGGAAAGCGTAGTACCAGGGAAAATGAAATACGCCCACGGCAACGGGTATTGCGCCCCTCAGCTCCGATATGGGGGAAGCCGCAATTATGAGTACTGTCAGGATACTGGAGAAATCCATCACGACAAGTCGCTCACAGGACAGCACCATCCCGGTAACCTGACAGTTCTGTGAGCAACCTGGTCCTTTACCGTTTGTTTCCCCTGGAGTGTAGCAAAGGTAGAGCACAGGCGTCAAGGAGGCTGCGCCCCGGACTTGACGCATCCGGTCTGAACTTGTATACTTAAAGAGTAAAGCTGGTTTATCCAGCTTTTGTTTTTGGGAGAGTTGTCCTGTGCCGGTTTTGAATAAAGAATAGTTACGTTTCTGGCAATGGAATGATATACAGGAGGTAAGTGATGCTTGCAGTAACAGAGCGCGCCAAAGAAGAGCTGAAGAAACTGAGGTCAGACAAAGTAGATCATCCCCAGGCTGTCCTGCGGCTGGTCAGCAACGAACAGGGTCTGGGTCTGGGAGTAGATGTTGAAATGCCCGGTGACCGGGTGGTGGAGCACGGAGGAGACAAGGTGTTGGTGGTGGAAGATAAACTGGCCGGTATGCTGGAAGGGATAACCCTGGATGTTGAGGATACCGAACAGGGGCCACAACTTACCGTGTTCCGCGAGAAGGAGCAGGATACGCAGGCCTAAGTCCGCGCGCCTACTTCCAGCGTAACCCGCAGCTCTTCCCCTGCCCGGATAAGGGTCAGGGTGGCAGTATCGTTGGGGCTTTTGTGCTCGCCGAGGTAGGAGGTCAGCGCGGCCACATTTTTCACAGGCACTCCATCGAAGGCGATGACCACATCGTCTCTGCGTATCCCTGCCCGATGGGCGGGTGCGCCGGTTCGCACAGCATTCACCAGAACGCCGTGTACCGATTCCAGCCCAACGGCTCGCGCGGCGAGCGGAGTAAGGTCCGAGATGTCCACGCCCAGCCAGGGATAATCGAAGCGCCCCTCTGCCATGATGGCATCGGCTACCCGTTTGACCTTGTTGGATGAGACGGCGTAATGGATGCCATCGCCCTCGTCCGGCGGCACCCGGGCAATCACCATGCCGACAACCCGGCCATCGGCATCTATCAGGGGACACCCGGAGTTGCCGAAGTTCACCGCGGCATCGAACTGCAACAGGTTGGCTATCCAGTGTACCTGCGAATCGTATTCGATGTCGACAAACCTGTCCACCTGGCTGACGATGCCCCGGGTCAGGGTGTCCGCGAGATTAAAAGGGCTGCCAATGGCGGCCACCGGCTGTCCTATTTGCACCGCGGCGGAGTCCGCCAGAGTCAGGGGCTGGATGCCGGGCTCCCCCTCCAGCTTCAGCACGGCGACATCGCTGAACTCGCTACTGCCAGCCAGGCTGGCCTGGAAGGACCGCCCGTCGGGAAACACGGCGAATATCCGGTTCAGGTCGGCGACGACGTGGTGTGCGGTAACTACGTGGGCCTGGCGGTCATATAAAAACCCGGTGCCGACCGTCCTGCTGCCGTCACTGATGCGGGCCACCGCGCCACCGGCGTCACGGTATATCTGCGCGGTCTCCATAACGGCTTCGGTCAGCCGTGAAGCCGGGCCTACCTGCGCAGCCAGGTTCTCTACTTCCGAGGTGGTGCGGGAAAGGCCTTCCTGGAGCGCGGTGATGGTGGCCTGGTTGCCCGCCTGCTGCTGGGAAAGGGTATCGATACGGCTGAGATTGCGTTCCATCCCTTCTTCCAGGTTGCCCAGCCCGGCGATGGTCTCGTTGCGGAACGAGGCCAGGTTTTCGTTCAGTTCTTGAAGCTGGGTTTCCTGTCCGCTGCGGACGGCGTCCAGCTCCCGGTTGAGCAGGTCAACCTGCTGGCCGAGGCTGAAGCTGTAATAGCCCAATCCCCCGCCGGCGACCACCAGCAACACTGCAAGAGTTAGTACCCATTTCATCTGTAAGTGCCTCCCTTCTCAGCCGGTCCGGCCTGCACAAACGTGCGCGGGGGAGAACCGGCGCCC
>CAZZAU010000039.1:2525-11513 GCA_964652725.1 uncultured Dehalococcoidaceae bacterium
GGGCCACGATGCTGGCGATGGCCCTCTTGTCATCTCCTTGCCGAAATATCCCCTCCCGGTACCGCAGGCAGCGCAATTCGCGGAAGAGGTGGAGGAGTTCATTGTGCCGCAGCAGATAGTCGGGGTTCTTGGGTTTGCCCCACATCGCCTGGTCAACCAGGAAGGTCTCGTATACCACCACGCCTCCCCGCCGCAGCCCCTCCCGTATTTGCGGGAACAGCGAGCGCTGCAAATAGTAGAAACAGATGATGACGGCGTACGTTTCGGGCGGGATACGGTAGTCCTTTTCCAGGTCAGCCACCCGGGCGCGGATGGTTACCCCGGCTCGCCGCGCCCGTTCCTGAGCCCCGGCCACTGCTTCCGCAGAGAGGTCAACTCCTTCTACTTCGAAGCCGAGCCGCGCCAGATACACGGCATTGCGCCCGGTTCCCATGGCCACATCCAGCACCCGCCCCCGGGGCAGAAGGTCCTTGTTTTCTACCAGAAAGGGGGCCGGGGAGGGATTGTGTTCCCTGCAAGCGTTCAAGTGACCAGCCCCCCGCAGAACCGTCCAGAGCGGAGTGCCGGAGGCCGTGAAGAGACCGGCGGGTCTGCTTCAGCCGCCGTCCAGTTGAGGGAAGGACACGTCCGTGTATAGCGATTCCACGCGCTGCTTATGTTCAAGCTCTTGCGCCGCCAGTCCCTGGATAAGCTGCCTGACCTTTCCAGCCGGGTGAATGGCGGCCAGGCCCAGGTAAAACTCGTGGGCTGCTTTCTCCCGCCACGCGGCAAGCAGGAAGACCTGGTCGAGCTTCATCTCCGGCGTGATCTCGGCCTGGTCAAGGTGCTCCGCAATCTTGTAGTCCAGGGGGTGCCCGGCGCTCAGTGTCCCCTCTCCCAGTTCTCCTTTCAGGTAGCGCTCCAGCAAGCGCTGGTGTCCCTGCTCCTGCTTCTCCAGTTCGGAGAAGGCGTACTTTGCCGCGTCATCCCTGGCTTTCCGGCACAGGTCAGCGTACAGCCGCTGGGAGTCTACCTCTTTGCGTATCGCCTTCTCCAGGACCTGCTGCACGGTCAGGGTATCAGTCACGCCAGGTGCCTTCCTTGCTCCTCTTGCTCTGTTTTCATCATACGGCTGTGCTCTTTGTACATACACCGGTCCATAACCACCAGCAGCCCCGCCTCCCTCGCCTTGGCGGCTGCTTCCTCGTTTATGATGCCTTCCTGCATCCACACCGCTCTCGCACCAATCTTGATGGCTTCCTCGACAATGGGCATCACGTGCTCTGGCCTGCGGAAAATATCCACCACTTCCACCTTTTCCGGCACGGAACGGAGGTCCGGATAGCTTGTCCTGCCCATCACTTCAGAGGTGGTGGGGTTGACGGGAATTACGTGGTAGCCTTTCGTGGCCAGGTAGCTGGCCACCGCGTAGCTGGGGCGGTTGGGATTGGGGGACAGGCCCACCACAGCGATGTTGCGGTACTCCCGGAGTATTTTCTCGATTACTGACCGGGTGCTCATGGACTACTAGTCCTCCTGCAAAAAGAGGTCGTCGTAAAGGGTTTCCAGCCTTCGTTTATGGTGAAGTTCCTCATTGACCAGGTTGGCGCAGAGTTCTTTTGCAGCCGGTTCCCGCATCATGCCCATCATCCTTGAATAGAACTCGATGGACTGCTGCTCACGCTGGATGGTAAAGGTAAGCGTATCCTGCATGCCGGCTCCTTCTAGGATGTCCGGCGCGGTCAGGTAGCGGTCCATTTTCAGGTCCGGGACACGGTCCCGGTGCCAGCGGCCGACGTTGCCTTTTTCTTTCAGGCCTTTCAGCTTTTGCACGTGGCCGGCTTCCTGCCCGGCCAGTTCCTGCAGCAATTGCCGCGCTCCGGGGTCATCGGTCTTGGCCTGCGCTGCCTCGTAAACTGCCTGGGAGGCTATCTCTTTGTAAATGGCGCTGTCCAGCACTTCGCTCAGTTCATCCAGCATGGCTATTGCATCACCTTTCCTTGTCTTCTCCGGGTTTCTCCCTGCAGGCTACTTTGTTTCTCCCGTTTCTTGCTCCAGCAGGTCGTTGAACACCTCTATGTGGTAAAGCTCGTTGTCCCGTATGCGGAAGAGCAGGTCGCGTATCTTGGCACTTTCGGCTTCGCGGCCGGCTTTGTCATATGCCTCGGCCACTTCCTTTTCGATTTTGATGTCTGCTTCCAATGCCGCTGCCGGGTCCGTTGACCTGTCCACCAGGCCATGTTCGATTCTGGGGTTGCCACCATCGCTGACCAGCCTTTCCGCCAGCCAGCCCAGATGCTGCATCTCGTTGATGGCCTGGTCTTCAAGCTGTTTTTTGGCTTCCGCATCAGGGTTCATATAGGCATGGAGCATGTACTGAAGGACCACCGTGTACTCGTGCTCAATGCCCCAGTTCATGGTCCGGGCAGTCCTGTCTTCGCGGTTACCACGTATGTCGCGGGCCATATTCCGCAGCGCTTTTGCGGCGAAGCCGTCGAATTCCCGGTGGTGAGCCTGTTCGTCTGATACGATGCGCCGCAGCAGGCGCTTTATTTTCGGGTCATCGATAAGCTTGATATGCTCTTTATACTGGGCGATGGCGCCTTCTTCCAGGAACACGTCATTTTTCATCCAGTCGGCCACCAGCGTCCCATCCGGGAGCATCTTGCCCCGTTCCAGGCTGGGCGTTCCGCCCAGTTCCACGATGGCCTCCGCCAGCCAGTCCAGGTGTCTCATCTCATCCCGGGCGATGGCCTCGACCTCGCAGGCAGTTTCGCCTTCGCCCATGCCGTAGGCGTGATTGAGGTACTGGATGATGGCGCCGTGCTCATCCTCGAGGTCCCGGTTGAGCAGTCTGATTAGCTCCTCTCTATCCATCCTATTCTCCTTCTACGTGAACCTGTGTTGTCTGTGCTTGCCGGCTATGGTCTCGGCGAGGTTGTCCAGTGCCGCATAATCCGCTTCCCGCGGGTGGCCTTTGCAGATAATCGGCGGCAGCATCTCCGCCTTCAAATTGGGAATGAGGGAGCTTATGGTCTCCACGGTACGGCCGCCCCAGCCGTAGGAACCGATTACGGAAGCAAACTTGAGCTTGGGGCGCAGGGCATTGGCCAGAAAGGCGGCGTAGACGGCAGCGGGATGGGGGCCCGCCAGCACGGTAGGCGTTGCGATGACGAGGGTAGCGGCGTCCACCAGGGACATGGCCAGCTTGCCGAGGTCGGTTACAGGCAGCTCGAACTGCTGCACGGCGACCTCCCTTTCCACCAGGGCGTTCACTAGGTGCTGCACCATTTTTCTGGTGCTGCCATGCATGGAAACGTAGGGCAAGACCACCAGATTGCGGGGGTCGTCATAAGCCCAGGCCCGGTAAGCATCCGTAATGAAACCGGCGTGGGCATACAGCGGACCGTGGCTGGGTGCGATGATGTCTATATGACGGTCTTTGATTTTTTCCAGGTTTTTCTGTACGTTGGTGCGAAAAGGCATCATGATTTCAGCGTAGTACCTTTTGGCAGGTTCGTATGCACGGGCTTCATCGGTGACGTACAGGTCAGAGGTGGCCAGGTGGGAGCCGAAAAAATCGCAGGAAAACAGTATTTTGTCTTCTCTTACATAGGTGAACATGGTTTCCGGCCAGTGTACCCAGGGGGCATGGATGAACTCCAGGGTCTTATCGCCCAGCGCGACGGTTTCCCCGTCGCTGATGGCCCGGATGCGGTCATCTGGGGCCAGTGCCAGGTCCACCAGCATTTCTTTGCACTTGGGGGTGCAGATAACACGGGCATTGCGGTACTTATCGAGTACCACGGGCAGGCTGCCGGAATGGTCCTGCTCGGCGTGGTTGGCAACGACAAAATCGATGTTGTCAACGCCCAGCCGGGAGAGATTGTCCAGCAGTACCGTGGTCATAAGAGGGTCTACAGTGTCTATAAGGGCGGTGCCGTCACTCCCCCTTAGCAGGTAGGAGTTGTAGGTGGTGCCGTCAGGCAGGGGAATCAGTCCGTCAAAAAGCCGCGCATCCCAGTGCACCGCGCCCACGGAATGAACGCCTGGTCTGATTTGTCTGGCCTTCATAGTTTTCTCCTTCGCTGTGATGTTATTGCCCGCTAAGCGCCGTCGAGAGAAGGGTGCTCCTTGTCAACGAACCAGGCTGCGGGATTTTTGAGGTATTCATAGTAGTCGAGCAGGATGAGTTGATGTTCTCTTTCCTGTGCGGCCACCGCTTCAAAGAACGCTCTGGCCGCGGGCTCGGTGGCCTGCCGGGCCTGCTGCTTGTAGAAATCGAAGGTCCTGGCTTCCATATCCACGGCGGTCTGGGCCGCGGCAAGCTCCGTGGCGGGGGCCTTGACACCACCGCCAAGCTCTCCGGTAGCCCGGGAGAATATGGTCCTGAGCTCCTGGCCTCCGTCCGGCCGATATTCCACGCTGGGCCAGGCATTCCCGGCCCGGATGGACTCGTAAATCTGCTCGAATTTCTGGCGGTGTATGTCCTCTTCTGCGGCCAGTGTCTGCAGCAGTTTTCTGCCGGCTTCATTGCCGCTTTCCTGGCTGGCTTTGAGATAAAACTGCTTGCCATCGATTTCCATCTGAATGGCGGTGCGCAGGCCCTCTATCGTCTTTTCCTGGTCTGTGGTCATTGTGCCTCTCCTGTTGTCAAATGGCCTAGTGTTATGGCGCTATCTTCAGCACGGATATACTGCCCGGCGCGGGGGCAGCCTTTTTATTGATACTCACCTTTTATGATATAATAAACACGTTCAAAAAAAAAGCCGACAACCGGCGCACCGCACAGGAAGGAGGAAGCCGATGCCAGACAAAAAAGTAGTGGTGTACACCACACCCACGTGTCCTTACTGCAAGCGGGCCAAAGATTACCTGACCCAGAAGGAGATAGCTTACACCGAACACAATGTGGCCGCGGACAAAGAAAAGGCCAGGGAGATGATTGACAAGACGAAGCAGATGGGAGTACCGGTAATCATGGTGGATGACGAGGTGGTGGTGGGCTTCAATCAATCGAAACTGGACAATCTCCTGGGGCAGTAGACCGCTCCGGGCCTGGCAGACGGGGGCACCGATGTCCATTTACGATATGATAATAGTCGGCGGGGGCCCGGCCGGCCTGGCCGGCGCCGTGTACGCGGCGCGGAAGCGCCTGCAGACGTTGCTCGTCAGCGTCGACATCGGCGGACAGTTGAACACCACCCTGGATATCGAGAACTACCTGGGCTATCAGTTCATCGAGGGCCCCGAGTTGATAAGCAAGTTCCAGACCCAGGTAAGCCAGTTCCCCATCGACCAGAGGATAGGGGAGCGGGTTACCCGCGTTAACCGGGCAGATGGGCACTATGAGGTGGTGACGGAGGCGGGAGGCCGGTATCAGGGCAAGGTGGTGGTCTACGCCGCGGGAAAGAAACCCAGAAAACTCAACGTACCCGGTGAAGCCGAATTTGCCGGCAGGGGGGTGTCTTACTGCGCCGTTTGCGATGGTCCGCTCTTCGCGGAAAAGAAAGTGGTGGTGGTGGGGGGTGGCAACTCGGGCCTGGAGGCGGCGCTGGACATGGTAAAGATCGCCGAGCACGTAACGGTGGTCGCACTGGAAATTACCGGCGATGCCATATTGAGGGAGCAGCTGTCCGGGGCGGAAAACCTTATCATGCTGACCGCGCACGAGACAACCGGAATCAGGGGGGAGCAATTCGTGCAGGAAGTGGACATCAGGGACGTGAAGAGCGGAGAGACAAAGAAGCTGGAAACGGCTGCGGTATTCGTGGAGATAGGGATGGAGCCCAACTCGGAGGCAGTACATGAACTGGTGCGGCTCAATGACCGGGGAGAGGTGCCGGTAAACTGCCGGAACGAGACCGGCGTCCCCGGGCTCTATGCCGCCGGAGACGTGACGGACGTTCCGGAGAAGCAGATTATCGTGGCCGCCGGCGAGGGAGCCAAGGCGGCCCTGCAGGCGCACCGCTACCTGCAAAGGCTACGGTAGGCTTCTGGAGGGTGCGGATGGTCAAAGAGACAGAGAAGAAAGACAGAAAACTGTACGTCTGCGAAGAGTGCGGCATGGCATATGAGAAGCGGGAATGGGCGGAGAAGTGCCAGCAGTGGTGCCGCGAGCACCAGAGTTGTAATCTGGAAATTATCCAGCACGCCGTGGCGGAGAAAGAAGCCGGCTAGGCTTTCCGGCGGAAACGGAAGCCCAGCCATACCACATGCAGAATGCCAAACACCACGCAGATGGAAGCCGGAATAGCGGCCCGCTCTCCGAAGAGGGCGAGCAGGATACCGCTGGCCAGGCCGTAGTTCTTCATCGTTCCCATCAGAATCATGCTTATGCTGGTCTCCCGGCTCACCCGCAGCATCCTGGTGGCCAGGTCTATGCCGAAGCCCAGAAGGAAGGATATGGCTACGGCGATGACGACGGTGCGCGCCAGGATATCGAACTCGCTGAAGAAAGCCATGCGGTTCAGCCCCACGATGGTGAAAAGGGTAACGAAGAAGCTCCAGTTCACGACGGTTGCCCGCCAGGGCGTGATGCGTTGCGCCAGCCCGGTGGCCAGCAGTACGCGTGAGAGGACTATGGGAAGCAGCACCAGTTGTCCCAGGATGACAAGCAGCTCGACGGGGTCGAAAACCGCCGTGCCCAGAAACAGCGCCATGACGGCCGGCATGATGAGCAGCGCGGCCAGATAGGCGGCGGTCATTCCGATGAGCGAAAAGGATGTGTTGCCGCCCAGCACGTAGCTGAAGGGGACCACGGCCACCGCAGGCGGCACCGTGGCCAGCACGATGAACCCCGCCCAGAGTTCTGCGTCGTTGATGAGCCACCACGCCAGCAGCAGGGTGAGGCCCCCCATCACCACGTAGTTGAGCAGCAACGAGACGGCGATGGAGCGGGGCATCTCCCTGAGGGAGGTAAACTCGCGGGCGGTTACGTTCAGGGCGGAGAGGGTCATGACCAGCGCCAGCAGCGGAATAACGGTAGGGGCCGTCCAGGTGGCTAACGGTTTGCCCAGGGCCAGACCCAGCGCGATGGCCAGCAGCAGAATGACATTGCGATTCCGTAGCAGACTGCCAATAAATTTCATAAAGGGAAGTTTCTCTGCCGGGCGCCGGAACAGCGCAAATTTCTTATCCGCCAGTAAATAGTAACACAACCCGGTTTGCCGGCACAATGTGACGCAAATCATACTCAAAGACTGTCAGTTCTCCGTAGACTGGAGTTAGGTGATGGAACAGGAGGTAACGAAATGATAAAAAATGTATCCATAATTGTTATGTTGGTTGGTCTGGTGACAGTAATTTTGGGTGCTGTATTTATAGGGCTGGGCGTGGCAAAGAATAACGAGCTCGTGTCAGCGATGCGCACTGAACAGGTGCGGATGCCCCTGGGCCCCGAGGGCGAGCCGCAGCTCATCGATTCCGCAAGCGAAGCGCAGGCAGCGGGAGACACCATCAGGGAGCACCGTCGCAACATCGCGGCCACCTATCAGGATTTACTGGGTGAGGGGCGTTTTGACCCCACCGATCCCCAGCACCTGAGCTATGCCCAGGCGCTGAACATGGAAAACTATCTTTACCTGGCAGTGGTGGGGTTCGGCCTGATCCAGGTGGTCCAGGCCAGCGGAGTATTTATGGTTCTCGTCGGTGTAGCCCTCGCGGGCATCGGTCTCGTGCTGTACCGGCTGCGCAATCTGGCCGCTTGAGTTGAGTTCGTGTCCGGATAAACATCTGGCTGGTGGAGTGCGAGTTATAGTATACTGAGGGAAAGGGTATCAGAGAGGATAGTTGATGGAATCTCTGGAGATAATCGAAACAATCATCAAGTGGCATAAGACAATACGTAAGGACCTGCGCCATCTGGACCAGGTGGCTAATGACGCTGAGGCCCTGGTGGTAGTCAACAAAGCGAAGGAACTGTTCATGCCCGGTCGGCTCCAGCAGCTTGAGGGGTTGAAGGGGCTGAAGACGTCGCTGGAAATTACCGCGGAAGGACTGGACAGGCACTTTGGCTTTGAGGAAGAGTGGCTGCCGGACCTGGTGGAGAAATACGGGAATGAAGAGACCGCTACCAACTGGCAGTCCATCCTTCTGGAGCACAAAGACCTGAGGAGCCGCTTCGCGCATACCAAGAACCATGCCGCTGAACTGATTGAGGGTGACCTGGCCAGGCACCTGTGGGAGGCCAGTGCCCATGACATGCGGGCCTATATTACCAATACGCACAAGCTGATGCAGGCCCATCTGCTCATCGAGCAGGACCTGCTGGACAAGCTCAAAGAGCAGGTGCAGAACAAGAGGGAGGCATCTTCCCAGGAGGAGTGACCGGCGGCAGCCGGCGGTACTATAAGGAGAAGAGATGACCAAGCAGATAAGCTTAACCGTGAACGAAAAGCCTGTTGTCCTTGACTACTTCGTCCAGGGGTTCATAGACCATACCGTGAGCGGCATGCTGGAGGCGCTGGAAGGCACGGGCGAGATCAATAATCTGGAACTCGTCATCGAAGGCGGCGAGGTCAACATCGACCTCAACCACACCGCGGTCCCCGCCAACCCGTTCGTGAGCAGCATCATCCGCAACACTATGGCGGGGCTGGTGTCCTCGCTCAAGGGAGTGGAGGGACCGATGCGGAGGATGAGGTTACACATCTCCCATTCTTAGCTTCCCGAAAGACCTATGCCTTCTTCGCGAGCAGCAGGGCCAGCAGTGACAGGGCGGTGCTGAGCAGGGCGATGAAGGTGAATACCGTGCCGATGCCGTAAATGTCCATAAAGTGCCCCGCCACCGGCTGTATCATACGCTGCCCTTCAATGCTCAGTCCGAAGTAGATGCCGAAGGTGGTAGCCCTCAGGTAAGCGGGTGTTCTGTCCATCAGAAATGGCTGCACCGTTGCCTGCCGCATATACATCAGCATACCGAAAAGGCCCAGCACCACGATAAGACCGGCGTTGAACGGGGCCACGGTCAGCAGCAGGAGGACCGGCCCCACCGCCACCAGCGAGGTG
>CAZZAU010000040.1:0-11164 GCA_964652725.1 uncultured Dehalococcoidaceae bacterium
TCCTCCTCCAGGACGTCCAGGGTGGAGGAAAGAAGAGACAATACCACGGGTACCTTTTTCTGCCGCGGCCCCCTTCCCCGTGACAGACGGGTGCTGCTCATCGACGACGTGGCCACCTCGGGGGCTACCATGGAAGCCTGTGCCGCCGCACTCAGAGCCGGCGGCGCCGCTTCGGTGTGGGGGCTGACGGTGGCCAGAGAGATTTAGCAAGGAGTGAAGTGATGGAAATCAGGCTAACCGGCCAGAACATAGAACTGACCCCGGCTGTTCGCAGCCACGTTGAGCGGAAAATGGAAAGGCTGACCCGCCATTTCCCCAGCATTATGGAAACCATCGTCGAGATAGCGGAGGAAAAGACCAAATCGCCCCAGCAGCAGTTTCTGGTGCGGGTAAATGTTTCCGGCAACGGCATCAGGCTGCACGGAGAGGAAAGAGGCGCTGACCTCTTCCAGGCGATAAACCGGGTGGCAGCCCTGATGGTCCGTCAGCTGGAAGACGAGAAGGGCAAACTCTACGAAAAGCACAGAAAGGTGTCGCCCCGCAGCCAGGCAATCGCCGCGGAAACGGCCGGGTCGACATTTCCCGTGGTCAAGGTAAAACGGTTCCCCATGAAACCGATGTCCGTAATCGAGGCCGCAGAAGAGATGGAGAGTCTGGGCCACTCCTTCTTCCTGTTCCTCAACGCCGACACCGGAGAGCTGAACGTACTGTACGAGCGCAGAGACGGCAATTACGGTCTAATCGAGCCGGAGCTGGGCTGACACCCATCGTGTCCTTCGATATGCCGCCGGCAAGAAACGGGCGGCTGACAACCTCTCAGGGCTACGGGCGCTGCCGGGCCTCGTACAGTCTCCGCTTCGCCTCGGAGGTGCCGCGCAGCTTCAGGTTCAGATAGTCCATCTCATATTCGTCAATCAGGCCTTCATCGGCGAAGCTGAAAAACCGGTTATCCCCGATAATGATGTGGTCCAGCACCTTCATCTGCATCACCTTGCCCGCGTAGGTCAGCTCCCGGGTAAGTTCCCGGTCGCTGGGGCTGGGCGACGGATTGCCGGAGGAGTGGTTGTGCACCACAATCAGCGCCGCCGCGCCGTGTCTGATGGCCCCTTCCATCACTTCGCGCAGAGACACCGCGCTGCTGCTTACCGTCCCTGAAAAGAGGTCCACGGTCTCGATTATCTGGTGCTGGCTGTTGACATAGATGGCCTTGAATACCTCCTTCTTGAGGTCGCGCATGGCGTGGTAAAGGTAGTCAAAAATCTCGCGGGACGACCTGTAGAAGGGGGCATCGATGATTTTTTCCTTGAGGTACTCGCGGGCCACCTCCTGCACCAGCTTGATGCCGAAAGCGCCGTAAGGGCCGATGCCCTCTATCTGCTGAAGGTCTTCCGGCGAGGCGGAGAGTACCCCCCTCAGGGTTCTGAACCGCCTGATGGCCTCCTTGGCCTGCGGCTTGCAGTCCCGGCGCGGCGCCCCCAGCGTGAGCAGTAACTCCACTATTTCGTAGTCGTGGAAGCCGGCCAGCCCGGAGCGCAGGAACTTGTCTCTAAGTCTCTTGCGGTGTCCCCGGTGGATGTCCCCGGATACCATCACATCCCCCCGCAGTACCCGGCCCAGGATTCCGGCCCTTCGTGTTTTTCGTGACGCCCGGCGTCAGCCTTATTCTTTGCCCCCGCCATTGTTTGCCTCCTTCCCATTCTCCACTTTCAGACTGTCCTCCCCCACCAGCGCCGCCAGACGCGCGTGCAATTCAGGACAGCAATCGGTATGAATATCAAAGAACCTCATATTCTTAACGTTTCCGTTGACGTGCACCTTCAGCCGGACCTCGTCGTGGCCGGGAAAGCTCCTGAGAATGTCTTTCACGCCGTGCAGAACGGCAATATCGGCACTGGCATCGGCGGTCTGATTCAGGCTGATTATCAACCGCCGCTTCTTCGGCGCGGCGGCTGGCCGGGGCGCGTTCCCTCCGTTCGGCCGGCCAGTCCCGGATGCAGGAACGATGCCTGCGGGTTTGTTTTCTTTCCCTTCTTCTGGTTGGTACGGGCTCGCCTGCTCGCAGCTCAGCTGCACCTGGTCGTCTTTGAGCTTGACCCTGGCCCCAACCACCAGCTCGGCGTCCTCCTGCCACAGGTCACCTGTATCAGCGTAGGTTCGGGGCCACACCATTACCTCCACCTGCCCGCTGAAGTCCTCCAGGATGGCACTGGCAAAGGGGCGCCCGTCCTTGGTAAGCAGTTGACGGACGGAGGTCACCCTGCCCGCCACCACCACCGTCTCACCACTGGACTCCGCATCTATCTGGCCACAAAAGACGGTCTCGGCCCCCCCGGAAGCCGGACTGAATGGCTTCTCGGAAAACCCCACTCCCAGCAGCTCCTTCTCCCACCTTGCCTTCTCCTTCACGGGCACATCTTCCGTGTCAAGCTCCAGGCTGGGGGTGGGCACGGGAACAGACTGCCCCCACAGATCGAACATGGTAACCTGCCCGGATTCCCGCAGCCTCTGCTCCCGCTGCGCCAGGGAAATGATGCGGTCTATGCCATTCAGCAGCGCCGCCCGGCTGCCCAGGGAATCAAAGGCGCCGGCCTTGATAAGGCTTTCGATCACCCGCCGGTTTATGCCTTTAAGGTCGCAGCGGCGGCAGAAGTCTTCTATGGACTCAAAATCCCCGCCGCGCTTGCGCTCGGCAACGATGGGCTCCACGGCGTTGGGACCCACGTTCTTGATGGCCGCCAGCCCGAATCGAATGGCCGGACTACCCCCGTCCTTCTCGATGGCGAAGTTCACTTCGCTGCGGTTGATATCCGGCGGCAGTATGGTGATTTCCAGGCGCCGGCACTCCGCCACCGCCGCGGCCATCTTTTCCGTCTGGCCGGCGTGTATGGTGAGGAACGCCGTCATATACTCCGCCGGGTAGTTGGCCTTGAGGTAGGCTGTCTGGTAGGCGATGAGGGCGTAGCTCACGGCGTGGGCCTTGTTGAAGGCATAGCCGGCGAAGGGCTCAATGAGGGCAAACACCTGGGCGGCGATTTTCTCCGAAAAGCCCTTTTCTCTGGCTCCTTCGATGAACCTCTGCCGCTCTTTTTGCATCACTTCCGGAATCTTCTTGCCCATGGCCTTGCGGAAAATGTCCGCCTGGCCGAGGCTGTACCCGGCGAAAGTACGTACGATGAACAGCACCTGGTCCTGGTACACGATGACCCCGTAGGTCTCTTCCAGGATACTGGCCAGTGCGGGGTGCGGATAGCGGATGGGTTCAAGGCCGTGCTTGGCTTTGATAAAAGTGGGAATGTGCTCCATAGGCCCGGGGCGGTACAGGGCCACCATGGCGGCGATATCGCTGAAAATGGACGGTTTGAGCTGTTTGATGTAGCGGCGCATTCCCGCCCCCTCCAGCTGGAATACTCCCGTGGTCTCCCCGGAGGAAAGCAGCGCATAGGTCTTTTCATCGTCCATCGGGATGCGATGCAGGTCGATATCAACCGCGTGCTCCTGCCGGATTATGTCCCTGGCCCGGCCCAGAAGGGTAAGGTTGGCCAGCCCCAGGAAGTCCATCTTCAGCAGGCCGATGCGCGCAATGTCCCCCATCGGGAACTGGGCCATCACCGATTCCTGAGCATTAACCCGGCTGCCCCACTGCAAAGGAACGTATCTGGTCAGCGGCTCCCGGGAGATAACCACCCCGGCGGCGTGGGTGCTGGCATGCCGGGCGATGCCCTCCACTTTGCGAGCGGAATCGATGAGTTTGCGGATGATGGGGTCCTGCTGATAGATAGTCTTGAGCTCGCTGTTCTCGTTCAGGGCCCGCTCCAGCGTCATGGTGGGTGAAAAGGGCACCAGGCGGGCCACGCGGTCGACGTCGCTGTAGGTCATACCCAGCGCCCGCCCCACGTCCCGGATGGCCGCCCTCGCCCCCAGGGTACCGAAGGTAATAATCTGGGCCACGTGGTCCTGCCCGTACTTCTGCGAGACGTATGCGATGACCTCGTCGCGGCGGTCGTCCTGGAAATCGAGGTCAATGTCCGGCATCTCCTTGCGCTCCAGGTTGAGGAAGCGCTCAAAGACCAGGTTGTGTTGCAACGGGTCCACTTCCGTGATGCCCAGGCAGTGCAGAACGATGCTGGCCGCCGCGCTGCCCCTCACCCCGAACAGGATGTTACGTTTTCGAACGAAGGAAATAATGTCCCATACCACCAGGAAATAGCCGGCGAACTCGGTCTGCCTGATGACCTCCAGCTCATAGTCCAGGCGCTTTTTTATTTCCTCGCCCGGCTGCGGATAGTACAGAGACAGGTTCTGGTAGCACAGGTCGCTCAAGAACTGGTCGGCGGTCTTTCCCTCCGGCAGCTCTATCTCAGGCAGGTGCAGGCGCCCGAATTCCAGTGTCAAATCGCACATCGCGGCGATGCGCCCGGCGTTTTCCAGCGCCTCCGGGATATCCCGGTAAAGTCCGGCCATCTCCTCCGGGCTCTTCAGATAGAAGAAATCGCCCGGCATCTTCATTCTTTTCTCATCATTCACCGAGGAGTTGGTGCCGATGCACAGTAGCAGGTCATGGGCCTGGGCGTCCTCGCGGCGGACGTAGTGCACGTCGTTGGTGGCCACCAGCGGGATATCCAGCTCGCTGCTCATCGCGATGAGTCCCTTGTTGACCTGCTCCAGCTCGGGCATAGGATGGCGCTGAATCTCCAGATAGAAATGGGGGAAAGTTCGCCGGTACCACAATGCCGCCTGCCTGGCCTCTTCCTGTCTTCCCTCCAGAATCAAACGGGGAAGCTCGCCCACCAGGCAACTGCTGAGGGCGACAAGCCCCTCGCGGTGCTGCTCCAGGAGCTCCCTGTCCACCCGCGGTCGGTAATAGAAACCTTCCAGGTGGGCTTTTGTCACCAGCTGGATGAGGTTCTGGTAACCCCGGAAGTCCATGGCCAGGAGGATGAGATGATGGTGGTTCTTGTCTGCTTGGTCGCGGCTGAACCTGCTTCCCGGCGCGACATACACCTCGCAGCCGATGACGGGCTTGATACCGGCTTCGCGGCAGGTGCGGTAGAACTCGATAGCGCCGTACATGACACCGTGGTCGGTGATGGCGAGACTATCCAGGCCCATCTCCCTGGCGCGCGCCACCACATGTGGAATGCGCGCCATGCCATCCAGCAGGCTGTATTCGGTATGGACGTGAAGATGGGTGAACATACGGTTACCCAATTATAACAACCCGCGGGCACCTTTTGGAAGTTTAATTTGCCGCCCTCAAGGGTGTACAATGAGTAGTGCAATGGGCACTACATCCAGAATGCTAAACCTTGCGGCCAAATGGCTGTTTATTGTATCGATACCTCTGCTGCTCCTATCCGCGAGCATCGCCGGGGCGGCCAATTCGTTGACATTGTACGAGTACGGCTTTGATAAGTACCGGGTGGCCCAGACTACCGGACTGGACAAGACGGAGCTGGCCAGGGCGGCACGGGGACTGATATCATACTTTAACTCCGGAGAAGAATATATCAGCGTCACCGTCAGCAAAGACGGCCAGCGCCTGGAGTTGTTCAATGAGCGCGAGGTCGCTCACCTGAGGGATGTCAAGACCCTGTTTCGACTGGACTACCAGGTCCTGCTCGGCAGCCTGGTCAATGCCCTTGCTTATGCCGGATTCAGTATCTGGAGAAAGAACCGGCGCCAGCTCGCCGGCGGGCTTGTCCGGGGCAGCGGTTTGACCCTGAGCCTGATGCTGTTGCTGGGACTGGGGACGCTGTTCAACTTCGACCGCCTGTTTCTCCAGTTTCACCTGCTGAGCTTCACGAACGACCTGTGGCAGCTCGACCCGAGCAGGGACTACCTGATTATGCTCTTCCCCGGCGGCTTCTGGTATGATGCCACGGTGTTCATCGCCGCGGCCACCGCTGCGGGGGCGGTAGTGCTGGGCGGGGTGGGGTTCTTGCTCTATTCTTCCTCGTCCGCCGGCCGCAGGCGCGGATAAAGAACGGAGGTGATGATAAGGGCAGCCCCCACCGCCATCAGGCCGATGGCCAGTATCTGCAGCGGCGCGAGCAGGTCCAGCACCAGCCCATTCAGCCAGGTCTGAATCGAAGGCGGTATGTCCCCCAGCAGCGGCACCTCGGGCATGAAGCGCTGCGTACCCCAGACTCCGGCATACTCTATCACCCCGTAGATTAGAAATGTAATACCCAGCTTCCGGGTGGCCTCTCCCACGTTGCGATGCAGCAGGACAATGCCCGCAACCAACACCACCATCAAAGCGATGAGGCCGTAGAAAGCAGTCTGTGCATAGCTGATGCTATCCCTGGCCAGCAACAGATTGGCCATAGTATCCGGCGGGATGTTACTTTCATCGATCTCTATCAGCGATGGTATTCCGGCGGCAAATTGCCCGTAGAGCTGGTCAAAGTACTGTTCAACAGCGGCCGGCGGCGCTTGCGCCAGCTCGGGGGACAGCCGGTCCACATTCTCCAGAAAGAGCTGCCGCGCCCGGACCTCCAGGTCATCCTTTAGCGGCTCCACGGACACCACGATGTGAAACTGCGCCGTTTCCCCCAGCAGATAGTCGTAGCAATCGTAGACGGCGCCTTTGACCTGATCCTTTATCCAGGGCTCATTCCCGGCGATGGTCTGCCGCAGTGCCTCTTCCAGGAGCGCCGTTTCGGGGGCAGTCTGCCCTCCCGCCTCGATTCCCACCATTTCTCCGATCAGGGAGACGGCATCCAGTTTGTCTACCTGGCCCGCCACAAAATCCGGGTCAAGGAGGGTGCTCCGCAGCATCCACAGCATGCCGAAAACGGCAAGGGACAGAAAGAGAAGCAGGGTCAGAACGGTAGTCAACAACGCCTTGAGCAAGTTCATGCCTGTCCTCCAGCGCCGGCAAGTTTTGGCCTATTCTACCACAACACTCGGCTGGCGGCATATTATTCAGTCGGGAATTTCAGCCGGGGTCGCTCACGGCTTTCCGGATGAGCTGAGCTTGACGTAACCACAGGCGTTTTGTACAATTGTTTAGCAACGGGCGGTTAGCTCAGTTGGTTAGAGCGCTGCGTTGACATCGCAGAGGTCAGTGGTTCAAATCCTCTACCGCCCATTTCCATTTCCGTAAACTTTCTGTGCTACAAAAGGTACACGAAGAGCACAATCAAATTCCTCTCTCACTTTATTATTTATCATTTACTTTACCTTCGAGAGCTAGTGGATTTTGTTTGCATTTGGTTTTTTCACTCACCCCTCGTGTTCCTTCCCGCAACAGACTTGTCCTTCATCCTCCATTCTAGTGACGTTTGAGAGGGGACAGGGGTGAGGTATCAACTATCAACCGCAACCAAACAAAACCCCGGGATGGAGCTCAGAGAACGCCAGGAGAAACTGCAGTCGCGGAAAGAAGAACTGCGGATGTTAATCATGGGACGGAAAACGGAGGTAGCGACACCGCAGGAAGTAGCCGCATGTGCGGCTGATTTAAGGAACCTGTTGGAAGAGGGCTCTTTAGTTGAGAGGAAGGCTTTTGTTCGAAGTTTCGTTAACGAAGTGAAGGTGACGGGAAGGGAAGTGTTGCTTAGCTACACCGTACCCATGATGCCCACAAAGATAACGGAGGAAAAGATACCGGTTCTTGATATTGTACACCATGGTGGACCGACAGCTACAGGAAATCAGAATGCGCCTGGATTCCGCAGATTCGGAAGAGGAATGTCAGAGGTCGGCCTCCTTTGCAGAGAAGCTCTAATCTCGGTCAGCCAAGCTGTTTATGATCCAGATAGGCACAAAGCGCTGGATCGTGTAGTTCCCAGCGATACCGACGCCGGCCGTATACTTGAGTCTATCTTTGTTACTGAATTGCAGGGAAGTGCAAATGAGGAGTCTAGAGCCCACGCGAAAGCTGCTTTGCGACTTGCTCTGGCACTTCAACATAAACGAACGGCCGACTACCGGATGGCTGCCCTTTGTACCGAAGCCACCGTATCTGTCGTGAATTTACTAGCAGTAATTTCCGGACGCCGGCGGGTAGTCAGCTAGTTACCCCCTTATTATCATCTGGCAACACACTTCTGACTACTCTCTGGTGAAAGGTGTCACGTTGAGGTGTTATAATGCACACAAACGTAGCGTAAAGGAAGAGTAGTTATGCCTGTTTCATCAGCAGACCGTAGTCACGAAAGTGTCATAAACGACGCTTTGGCGACGATCTTTCGTGACCGAGCAGGACTCAATGCCTCTTCTGAAACATTGCGTATCGGAGGGCGCCCGGATATAGTTGTCCGAACTTCGGACGGTCCAGTAATCGTTGAGGTAGAATTTGAGCCGGCTCGTACATTAGATGCGGACGCGCTTTCACGGCTGGGTACCGAGATCGATGGACAAAAGGTCCAGATTGCGTTTGCTGTAGCAGTTCCTGAAGCAATCAGGACAGTACCTCAGCAACATCTACAGACTCGCCTTGGCACCATTAGCATGCGGTGGCAAGAGTGGCGAAGTGATGGAACATCAGGACCGAAAATAAACGGTCAATTTTCTACTCTTGCCCGGTCTGTTCAACAAGCGTCAATACCTGCAGCAGATCTGGACGAGGCTGTCGCAATTCTGGATGAGGGAGCGAGGCATGCCGGTGCTCGATTGTATACGTCTCTTGGTACGCTGACTAGGGTTGCAGGAGTATTTGGAGCACCACCCGGAGACGAGCCAGCTAACATGGGAGCATTGGTAATGATTAATGCCATGGTCTTCCAGGAACGCCTGGCGAGCATAAACCCGGATGTCCGACCGCTTGAAGCAACGAGAGAGCGGGGGCACATCTCCAAGGCGATATTGATCGGGGTCTGGGACGCCATCCTTGAGGTTGACTACTGGCCGATTTTCCAGATGGCGCGTGACATCGCCAGTAAGCTCACGGACGTAGAATCTTCTGATGTGTTGGACGAGTGTGCACGAACTGCCGAACGGCTGCTAGCTATGGGAATAGTTGGTAGACATGACCTAGCAGGCCGTATCTTTAACCGGCTGGTATCCGACCGAAAATTCCTGGCTGCCTTTTATACGAGCATTCCTGCAGCGACGTTACTCGCGGGTCTGGCATTGATGCCTCATCGCTGGCCTCAGGTTAACTGGTCCGATCTTACTGAGCTACGTAAATTTCGGATTATAGATCCCTCGTGCGGTACAGGGACTCTCTTAATGGCCGCTCACCGTCAAATAGTTGATAATCATCGTTTTACCGCTGGTGAAAGTCATTCTATGGCTGAGTTACACAAGGCTCTCATGGAAGAGATCGTGTTTGGGGCGGACGTGGTCCAATCTGCCATTCATGTAACAGCTGCAACACTCGCTGCAATGTCACCAGCGATCAAGTTTGACCAGATGAACTTGCACACGCTGAAACTTGGTGTGGATCAGTCTGGCGCTATCCAATTGGGTTCCCTTGATTGGTTGCTGGCACCTCAACTTCAGTCGTTCTTTTCAACTACGGAAGAGCAGATAGGTGCAAGGAGTGGTATAACTGGCGTACTCATACCACGGCCGAGTGTAGACCTGGTTATCAGCAATCCACCATATACTCGTCGAGGCAGTGACAGCGGCCATGAAGCAGCTATCGCTCGAATATTTTCCCTTCCCGAAGGTGATCGAGAATCACAGGAAAAAATAGCCAGGCGAACTTCAGAGTTGTTGCACGGTACTCCCGCCAACCAGATGGCGGGGCATGGAAGTTCTTTTACCGTGCTCGCAGACAGGCTCGTCAAACAAGGCGGACGGGTTGCTTTGGTTCTTCCTGTGACCTGCTTGGCCGGTGAATCATGGGAAGGAATACGTTCCATGCTGTCTTCAAAGTATCAAATTGAATTCGTCGTTTCGTCGCACGATCCCGAGTTACGCTCGATGTCGTATGACACCCATATTGCTGAAGTGTTATTGGTTGCTCGCCGGCTTAATGAAGCCGAATCACCAACAAAACGCGGTATTTTCGTTAATCTCTGGAGGGTACCACGAGTCGTAACTGACGCTCTGGCCACGCTTAGTGCCGTAGATGCTTCAGTCCAAGGAGCACTGCACAGGAGTGACGGCCCGCCTGTTGGTGGTGTACCACTTATTGTCGGTGGAGAGCAATGGGGCGAATTGTTGGATGCTCCCGTGGATGAGCGGCCATGGACAGGTGGGCGATGGAAAAGAGCACTCTTGGCCCAGCATGCTTCGGCGATGCGTCGTGGAGAGTTGTGGTCAAGTGACAGCACGCACGTATTGGCACATATCAACGTGGTGCCTCTAGGTGAGATGTTGTCTGTTGGACCACAACACCGTCAGATCAGAGGTGTACTTGGCGTATTTGATGCATATAATGGATGGGACGCCGCAGACCAATATCCAGCAATCTGGCAACATCGGGAGTCCTCTCACAAATGTCTCAGAGCAGAGCCGAATGCTCGCCTTATCCCACAAGCTGGCCGCAGTTACGCTCCAGTCTGGGCACAATCTGGCACACTACACTTCACCCAGGATATACGCTACGACTCTCAGAGGATAGCGGCGGTAAGAACAAGAGAGCGATCATTAGGCGTTCGTGCATGGTATACTATGAGTTTTTCAGCAGCCGATGAATCAGAGAAGGTAAGACGAGAAATAGCCTGCGCTTTGTGGGTAAACTCCACATTGGGCTTACTTCTTCACGCCGACTGTGCTAACCAAGCCATGCAAGGGCGAGGCACAGGAAGCAAGGGAATGCTGGAAGATTTGCCGATTTTAGACGTGAGAGCTTTGGATGGTTGGCAATTAGAAGCCGCCGAGGCTATTTGGCATGACTTTGCCGATCGGGAATTTAAGTCATTTCATTGCTGTGCAATCGACCCGACTCGCATTGAGTTGGATAGAAGAATAGTGCGTGATATACTGGGGTTAAATGAGGATGCCGAGGAGACTGTAAAACGCCTAAGGTTCTTACTTGCTAACGAGCCTTCTATCCATGGTGGCAAGAAACCGGAGTTGCCTGCTAGCGAGGAGTATTGAATCTGATTGGAGTTGCTTATGGCTGATAAACAAACTACTGATAAGGAATTGTCGATAACGGCCCTGGCCAAAGAAAGGAATATGAGTACCCAGGCAATGTTTCAGCACCTGCTGCGGATTCCGGTGAAATCGGCCACCTGTCCGCTCCAAACCGGCCGCTTGTCCG
>CAZZAU010000041.1:0-11162 GCA_964652725.1 uncultured Dehalococcoidaceae bacterium
CAAACTCGATGCCCTGGCCGATGCGGTTCGGGCCGCCGCCGAGCACCATCACCTTGGGGCGGTTGCTCACAACCGTCCGGTCAGGGCCGTTGTAGGTGGAGTAATAATACCTGGCGTCTTTCGTGCCGCTCACAGGCACGGAGTCCCAGGCCTCCACCACGTTAAGCCGGGTGCGGCGTTCACGTATTTGCTGTTCTTCAATCCCGAGCAGTTTGGCCAGGTAACGGTCGGCAAAGCCATCTTTCTTCGCTCTGGTGAGGAGGTTGTCGGGAAGCATCCCGCGTTGGTACCTGAGGATTTCCTCCTCAAGTTCCACCAGCTCTTTCATCTGCCGGATGAACCACGGTTTGATGTAGGTCTTCCGGTAAAGCTTCTGGATGTCGGCGCCCTTGCGCAGTGCCTCGTACATAATGAACTGGCGTTCGCTGGTGGGGTAGCTCAGCATCTGCATAAGCTCGTCAAGCGATTTCTCGTGGAAATCGCTGGCAAAGCCCAGGCCGTGGCGCCCGTTTTCCAGCGAGCGTATAGCTTTCTGAAAGGCTCCCTTGTAGGTCTTGCCGATGCTCATTACCTCGCCCACAGCACGCATCTGCGTGCCCAGCCTGTCCTGAGCATCGCGAAACTTCTCAAAAGCCCAGCGGGCAAACTTGACCACCACATAATCGCCCGACGGCGTGTACTTATCCAGGGTGCCCTCGCGCCAGTATGGAATCTCGTCCAGGGTAAGGCCTGCCGCCAGCTTGGCGGAAATAAGCGCGATGGGAAAGCCGGTGGCCTTTGAAGCCAGTGCCGAGGAGCGGGATGTCCTGGGATTTATCTCGATGACCACCACCCGCCCCGTTTCAGGGTCGTGAGCGAACTGGATATTGGTACCGCCGATAACCCCTATCTTTTCAACTATCCGGTAGGAGAAGTCCTGGAGCCGCTGTTGCAGCGCCGGGTCAATGGTGAGCATGGGCGCCGTGCAAAAAGAATCGCCGGTGTGGACGCCCATGGCATCCACGTTTTCAATGAAGCAGACGGTGATCTTCTGGTTTTTAGCGTCACGAATAATCTCAAGCTCAAGCTCTTCCCAGCCCTCAACCGATTCCTCGATAAGCACCTGCCCGATCATGCTGGCGCTGAGGCCCCGGCTGACCACCGTGCGCAGCTCTTCAACGTTGTAGACCAGGCCACCCCCCGTTCCGCCGAGAGTATAGGCGGGCCTGACAACAACCGGATAGTCCATCCCGGCGGCGATGGCCTCGGCCTCCTCCAGGCTGCGCGCAATCATGCTCCGGGGCATTTCAATGCCCAGCTCGTTCATTGTATCCTTGAAAGCCAGCCTGTCTTCCCCGCGCTTGATGGCATCTGGCCCCACGCCAATTATGCTTATCCCGTATTTGTCCAGAGCGCCGCAATGCGCCAGGCCGGCGCTCAGGTTCAGGCCGGTCTGCCCGCCGAGGTTGGGCAGGATAGCATCCGGACGCTCCCGGTCAATAATCTTTATCATCGTGTCCAGATTCAGGGGTTCGATGTAGGTTACGTCAGCCATGCCGGGGTCGGTCATAATCGTAGCCGGATTTGAGTTGACTAGGACAATCTGGTATCCGAGAGAGCGCAGAGCTTTGCAGGCCTGAGTGCCGGAGTAATCGAACTCGCAGGCCTGACCAATCACGATCGGCCCGGAGCCGATAATCATCACCTTCTTTATGTCACTGCGCCTGGGCATAAGTACCAACTCCTTTTTCGCTCAGCTTCTTCACGATAGGGCGACGGGCCTCCCGGCGAAGGCCGCTTTCTGACACGGCAGCACTTCAGGCAGTCTATTTTGTCAGCCTGTTTTTGTCAAGGAACACACTCGTCGCTGCAGAAAACCAATCCCGGTGCGCTCATGTGCCTGACAGGACGGTAATCCCGCCTTTAAAGCCCGGGAACACGGTTTTTCGCCATCAGTACCATCAGCTTGCTCTTTCGCCAGCCAAAGACCTGGCGCGCCGGCTTCAACCCGCACTATTATTGGCCCAGCCCACCCCGGTGTGGCCGCTGCATCTTCGCTTTATCTTATGTTAAGTGTGAGCATTTACCAATATGTAGATATACCTGTTTCTCCGATACAGGAATATGAAACGTCATCTCTCCTTTTCCGGCAAAAAGCGGCCGGGCTTGATGCAAGATAGTCTTACTTTTACTACAATTGTAATGTAAGCATTGCACTGTAGCCGTGTGCCTGCCGAGCCGGCACACGGCACGAAAGGTGCCGATGGCCAAGTTGAGCCATATCATTCTGAGCCTCGTACTGTCCCTGGGGCTGCTGCTCCCGGCTTGCGCTGCACCGTCTCCTGTTGCTCCGGAACCCGCCACAGAGACGGAGCAGAAAGCGACCGTCCAGCGCTCGCAACCGGATGGAGAACGCGATGAGCCGGATAGCTACGAAATAATAGAACCAGGCCGGGGCTACTGGGACGGTGTTGAAACCCTGTTGCAGGAGATAGTCGCGGGTGTCAGCGAGACCAGGGGGCTTGCTGCGCCCGAACAGTTCGATTTCAGGGTGGTCACGGCGGACTGGGCGAAGCGGAAGTGGGGAGACGAGTACGTGGCCGACAACCGCAGAAAGCTTGAGATTGACGAGCGTATTTTCAAAGCGCTGCTGGTTCTCCCTCCTGAACCGAGCCTCGCAGAGATGTATGCCGAATGGCCGGAGTCCTATCTGTCCGCGGTGCTGGGAGAAGAGGTGTTCTTTATCCAGGACAATCTGGGCAGGCTCAACACGGCGGATATGGCCAGATTGCTGGCGCACGAGGCCGTGCACCTCCTTCAGGGGGTACATTTTGAAACACCCCCGCGGGCAACTTTCGACGGAGACAAAGCCTGGGCGGCCCTGGTTGAGGGCGATGCTGATTTCAGCAGGACCATGTATCTTGAAGAAGTGGCGCAGGAACCTATACCCGAAATCGAAGCATTCTCGGAGAACTTCCCGGAGGCGCAGGCCGGACGGGCAAGGCCAGAGGCCCTGACTGACCTCCTTTACTTCCCGTATCGCTACGGAGAGCCTTTCGTGTCGGCGCTGTATGAAGCGGGCGGCTGGAGCGCGGTAAACGAAGCCTACCGCAACCCGCCGGTAACCACGGCACAGGTGATGCAGCCGGAAAAGTACCTGGGCGGGGAGGAGCCGGAAAGCATCCAGGCCATATCTCTTGATGGTACCAGTTGGGAAGAAATGAGGGTCGACCGGATGGGCCAGTATTTCATCCAGGTGATGCTGGAAAACTGGCTGCCCAGGACAGAAGCGTCCGGGGCGGCCCGGGGCTGGAATGGTGACAGGCTTGCGTATTACGAGCGGCCGGATACCTGGCTCATCGTCTGGCAGGTATTGCTGGACTCAGAGCCGGACGCCGCGGAGCTCTATGACGCCCTTGTTAAAATGCTGGAAAAGGCGAACGCCGCACCGACCGAGGAGGGGCTGTGGTCATGCCGCGGAAACTACTTCCGCATAGAGCGCGGCAATAGCCAGGAAGTGCGTGTCTTTGTTTCGGAGCAAAGACACGCACTTGACGCCACCGCTCCCTGGCACCGGATTTCCCGGGCTGTATTCGTTGCCACAGGCAGGGCAGCGCCGCCCATCAGCCTTCCAGTAAAGGCAGCACCAGCGGGCCTTCGGGAATGACTCCAATCTTGCCATCCGGCCCCAGGACATGAAACGCCTTCTCCAGCCCTTCTTCGATGGTGTTCACCGGCGTCATCATCATGGCGCAGACCGTCTCATCTTCCAGTTCCGATACCAGGTAGATATCCTGCTTGAGCTGGGCGCGGGCGAGTATCTGGTTCTGCCACTGCACGCCGACCGGCTCTTCCCGCCTGATTTTGCGCAGCACCTCTTTGGGCGAGCCGGCGGAGGCATGCACCTCCAGAAAGGACTGCGGCCCGATGCCGGTGCTGCAGGAGGAAGCGATGATGATAATGCCGCCATCCCGGGTTATCTGTGAGGCGGTATCTATCCCTTTGCACGTCTGGTACAGGTCCAGGTCCAGCGGTGCCCCGCTGTTGGTGGTGACCGCCATGTCCACTCTGCCCTTCACCCTGACGCCGGCCACCGTCTTCTCCATCCGGCAGCCCTTTTCGTGGGCCTTTACCGGGTGGCCGGCCACCACGTGGGTTATCTCTCTGTTCCTGTTGAGCAGCACGTTGACGATGAAGTTGAGCCGGGCCATCTGCGCCTGCTCCACCAGGTCCTCATGCACTGGATTACCTTTAAGTACGCCTGCCCGGGCAAGCGGGTGCTCAATCATCTGATAGCCGTGGTTCGAATAGGCGGACCTGACGCTGAATACCCCGGGGGCTATGCTCTTGCGGCCGCCGGAAAAGCCGGCGAAGAAGTGGGGCTCGATGAAGCCGGTGCTGATACGGAAGTCGGCCTCCACCACCTCCTTATTGATATCCACCGGGGTACCCCGGGAAGTAGTGCCGATGTACACCGTCCGGTTTACATCGTGGTTGAGCACCCGGTAATTTTCAACGATTTCCCTGCCCAGTTTCCTGATCAGCCCGGCCTCGTCCAGCGGCGAATGCAGTCCCACCGCCACCATAATGGTGATGTTGCGGCGTGGTACCACCGCCTCCAGTTCAGCCAGGAGCGGAGGCAAAATGCGGTCATCGGGGCAGGGACGGGTATTATCGGTAACGATGACCACGATTTTGTCCACGGGTCTGAGGCAGTCGCGCAGGGGAGGCGATTCTACCGGCTGTCTCAGGCTGCGAAGTATCGCCTTTCCCTCATCGGGCAGGCCTTCGGTCTCGCGCCGGTTCAGGACACAGGCAACGTTCTTCGCGGGTATCCTGGCGGTAAGCAGGCATTCCCCGCAGGGAAATTCAAGCTCCGTCTCCATCTTGCAACCCTGTAACCTACGCTTTGCCCCTGGCCTGCTTTACCATACGGTGCCTCAGCTCAGGCATCAGCCGGGACAGGTCTATCTGCTGGGGACAGACCTCGGTGCAACGCCCGCACCTCAGGCAGGTATAGGCGATGGGCGCCGCCTCTTCCAGGCCGCCCATATGGGCGGTGAGTATCGAGCCCACCCCGCCGAAATAGGCCTCTCCGCCGTAGTAACCGGCGGTGGACTGGTAAACCGGACACTCAAAGAGGCAGCTCCCGCACTTGATACAGGTCAGGGCTTCGCTGAGTATGGGATCGCGGGCAAGCTCGCTGCGGCCGTTGTCCAGGAAGATGACGTGCAGTTCCACCGGGCCGCTGGAGCCGTGCACCAGCGTGTTCTCAATGTCCGCAGTGCCGCTGGGCCCGCTGACCAGGCTGACATACAGGGGAATGGTAAACCCTGCATAGCGCCATGTCACCTCGGCCACCTTCAGGGCATCGCCCAGCGTGGGCACCACCTTCTCTATGCCCACCAGCGCGATGTGCACTGGCGAGACGTTGGTCAGCATGCGGATGTTGCCCTCGCTCTCCATAAGGAGGATGCTGCCGGTGTCCGCCGCCAGAACGTTGCCCCCGCTGATGCCGAAGTGGGCGCCGAAGTACTTGCCGCGCAAGAACTCCCTGATGGTACTGACCTCGGTCTCGATGTCCGGCGGGACTTCCCGACCCAGCAGTCTGGTCAGGAGCGAGGCCACCTCTTCCCGGGTGACGTGCAATGAAGGAAACACGTAGTGCATCGGCTTTTCCGCCCGCAATTGCTGGATAAACTGGGCGATGTCCGTTTCCCAGCACTCGTTGCCCAGAGCCTCCAGATAATGTCTGAGGCCCACCTCTTCCCCGGTCAGGGTCTTGCCGGAAAGAACAACTTTCCCGGAACCGACTATATTGCCGATTATGCTCCGGGCGTCTTCTGCGGTGGCGACGCGGTAAACCCGGGCGCCGTTCTCCTGCAGGGAGGCGGAAGCCTTCTCCACCAGCTCGTCCAGGCGGCCGATGCAGTCCCTTTTCAGTTTTCTGACCTCTTCCGCCATCTGTACGGTATGGGGGAACCTGGCCAGCGCCCTGGCCCGTCTCTCCCGATAAGCGCTCACCGAGCGGTAAAGTCCCAGTTTCATATTGGGGTCGCGGGCGCTGCGCAACAACTCTTCGTAGTACTGCTGGAAAAGCCCTCTTGCGTCAGGCATCGCTTCCCTCCAGCGCCTGGTGCAGCAGTTCGATGAAATCGGCGACCTCCAGTTTCTTTTTGACCAGCGATACGCCCAGTTCCAAATTGGAAAGGCAGAAAGGGCAGAGCACTACGGCCGTTGCGGCGCCGGTGGCGGCCAGCTCCTCCGCGCGCCTGGCGGCGACGCATTCGGAAAGCTCGGGGAAGACGGTCTCACAGGGTGCGCCGCAGCAGGAGGTGAGCTCGCGGTTGGTGGCCGCCTCCCTCAGTTCCAGATTGCCGATGGCACCGAGCGCCTGCCTGGGCTCTTCAATAACCCGCAATGAGCGGGCCAGGTGACAGGGGTCATGCAAAGTTACAGTCAAGGGCTGCGGCAACGACAAGTTCGTTTTTCGCTCCTCCAGTCTTTCCGCCACCGCCTTGATATAGGGCACTACCTCCGGGCGGAAATCGCTGATGAACAGCGGATATACCTGGGCGAAGACCTCGGCAGAGTGGGGGCTGAGGGCAATCACTTTTTGCACGCCCGCTTCCCGGAACTGCTGCGCCACCTTGCGCGCCTGCTGCTCGAACTCGTCGAAGAGGCCCAGCTCATAGAGCAGCGCACCGCTGTAGAGCTCGCCGTCCAGATGGGCGAAGTCCACCTCCAGTCTTTGCAGCACCCGGGCCGCCATGCGCACTATGCGCGTGTAGCGGCCACTCTTCCCGCCAGTAACCCGCGTGTATGCTTTCATCAGGCCGCTGCCCAGCCTGCCGCCTGCGGCCTGAAGACCGCCGAAGGCGGAGAGCAGAGAGTCCTGGAACTTGACCTTCTTCAGCACATCCACCAGCGAGCGCACATAGGCCGTCATCTGGTACTCGCAGCCGGTATAGAGGATGGTCCCGCCCCGCGGGGGGATTTGCAGGCCGGCGGCCCAGCTGGAACAGTCGCTCTGCTTCAGGCCCAGTGGATTTCCCCACCGGGCGATGTTATCGCTGATGATGCGGGTGGCGGGCGGTATGTACGGTCTGGCGGTCTTCATCTGTTCCCTGATAGATTATCGCATATTGAAACGGGCGGGGGAATGCCCCCGCCCGTCACAGGCTGCAACACTCTCCAGCGCTATTTTTTGGCCATAGCCGTGAGCAGCTCGGCCGCCCGCACCGGATTGAAGATGCCGCAGGCACACTGCACCGCCAGGACTTTGGCCGCATCCCCGGCGGCTTTCCTGCCCGCCCTGACATCCTCGACCATGCTCTTAACCAGGTTGGAAGCCACCATGCCGTGACCGCACATGGTAGTAACTTCCAAGACTTCTTTCTCCGGCAGCCTTTCGGTATTCCCCCATACACCTCCCGAATAATCCAGGGAGTGCGGGCGTAGGCCGGCTTTTTCACAGATACAGTCTACCGAGTCGAACGGACCGCTGACCACCACTGACAATCCCAGGTCAGCATCTTTGAGGTCCTGCAAGACTTTGGCTGCCGTATCGCTATCGGTGAAAACGCCATGCACAATGCTGGTGTTAGAAACATTGGACAGTATGTCATCCATACTGGAATTAAACATATTGCCACTCCGCATGTCACCAGCGTTGACCGGATTATGACGCATCATTATCCTCAGGAACTCGCGCATTTTTTCGTCGGCGCCGTCCTCGTTAAACCCTTTGGCGGCCATACAGAGAAAAATGAAGTCTCTATCCAGGCTCTCTTTACTCCCCTGACGGTGCAAAGTATGTGTCACTTATGCTTCCTCCTTGAATAGCGGGCGACCAAGGCCGACGTTGACTTTACCGTCAATTAATAGAGGCACGTTGAGTTCCTGTAAAGGCTTGTCACAGAGCGCGGAACCATCGGCCTCAAGTTTGGTGGAAAAGGTCAGAGAGAAAACGGTTTCAATCTGAGCAGCGGCCTCCCGGAGTGCGTTAATCACCGCCGGTATATTATCAACGGTGGTAATGCTCTCAATCATGGCCGAACATGCCTTTTCATTGAGAATCACATCGTTCAGCTTGCCAGTCTTCTTGTCGACCATAAGATGAGTGACCGGGTTATCGTCAGCAAACTCAACTCCCCTTTTGGCCATCGCCTGGGCCACTTTCTCGACATCGTAGAACCTAACCCCTATGCCGGGGCGCCCCATCTCCGCGGTTATGCCGACATAACCTCTCTTGAAACGGCCGGTAACATCGGTGGTCTTCGCTTCTTCCGTGCCTCTGCCGGGAACCCTTGTCTCCTTGTGCACGACAAGGGGATTGGAGAAAGCAGCCCTCGCCGAGCGAGGCCACTCGTGAACTTCCTCAACAAAGGCGTCAACGGGACATACCTCCGCTCTGAAACAGACTCCGCATTCAACACATCCGTCCTCATCAATGGCGGCCACGTCGTCCTTCATGCTGATGGCGCCCATGGGGCAATATGGTAGACATGCCTCACAGGCAATACAGAGTTCAGGATCTATTTTCAATGCTGTTCACTCCTCTGTTTATCATTCTCAGGACTATAAAACAGGCTTTGCGGTATCGTTTATGGTGCGATTAGCTTACTTCGCTGCCATAGCGGTCACTAGTTTGGCCGCCCGCACCGGATTGAAGATGCCGCAGGCACACTGCGCCGCCAGGACTTTGCCCGCGTCTTCGGCCGTTTTTCTGCCTGCCCTGACATCCTCGACCATTGCCCTGACCAGGTTAGACGATACCATCGCATGGCCACACATGGTGGTAACTTCCAGGATATCATCGGGGGGCAGCCTGTCGGTGTTGCCCCAGATGCCCAGGGAGAAGTTAGCGGTATGGTGCTTAAGGCCAGCTTTTTCGCAGCACTCGTCCACTTTCTCGAAGATGCCGCTGACCACCACGGACATGCCCCGGTCGGCCTTTTCAAGGTCCTTCAGGGTATCCACCACCTGGTCCGGCTTGACGAACACCGCGTGGACAACCCCGCGGGAAGCGTTGACCACCTCTTCCGTCTTATGGCTATACATATTCCCGGTGCTGATGGTGCCGATGTTCACCGGGTTATGGCCCAGGCAGATTTCCAGGAACTTCTTCAATTTAGGCTCGTGGCCTTCATCGTTTATGCCGACAGCCGGCAGACAAAGCATCACGTAGTCCTCGCTCAAGCTCTCGTAGGTACCGCGTCTATGCAAACTGTGAGTCATCTATACTCTCCTTATACGTCCGCCCGGGGCCGGCCCAGGCCAACGTTCTGTTTTCCATTGATGTAGTGCGGAATACCCGTCTCATTGAGCAGTTTGAGCAGCGGATATGAGCCGTCCGGGTCAGCTCTATTGATGACCTCCACGCTGAAGACGGTGTCCACCTCTTTCTGTACCTCCTGCAGGGCAGAGATGACTTCCTTGAACTTCTCGATGGGATAGATGCACTCGATGATGCCGGAGAGCACCCTCTCGTTGAGCACGTCTTCCCTGAGCTTGCCGGTCTTCTTGTCCTCCATAAGGAAGGTAACCGGGTTCTTGGTCTCAAACTCCACGCCGTGTTTGGCCAGGACCTGGGCGACTTTGTCGATATCGCGGAAACTGGAGCCAACTCCAGGCCGGCCGAACTCGCAGCCCATGCCCACCCAGCCGCGATGGAAACGGCCGGTGACCTCGTTGGTCTTCATCTCCTCGGTGCCACGCCCGGCGATTCTGGTCTCTTTGTGTTCTGCCCTGGGGTCAGAGAAGGTAGTCCGCAGCGAGCGGGGCCAGGGGGCCGGCTCGAAGTAGATGCAGTCCACCGGGCAGACGCCGGATTTCAGGCAGACCTGGCAGTCCACGCACTGTTCCTGGTCAATGACGGCCACGTCTCCCTGCATGCTGATGGCGTTTACCGGGCAGTACGGGAGACACGCCTCACAGGCAATGCAGACATCTGGGTCAATCTTCATCTATCTTTGCTCCTCCATATATGGTGTCTTTATTTCGCCCATTCTTCTATTTCAAGCTCTTTCAGGGTTTCCGGCAGGGGCATTCCGGTCTTCCTGTCCCAGCCCATGAGCTTGTAGTATGAATCTATCATCTTATCGAAGTGCGGCTGTATGGGCTTGTCCTTGGCGGGCCCGTCCACCGGCTGCGACCAGTAACGCTTGGAAGGCTTCTCTTTGTCCGGGGTCAGTCCCACCTTCAGGTTATACAGGCGCATCATATTGACCACTCTGCGCCCGATTTTCTGCACGTCTTCCACCGTCAGATTCCAGCCGGTGGCGGCGTTTAGCGCTTCGGCCTGTGTTTCCGTATCGCAGAACCCGCAGAACCAGCACTGCACCAGGCAGTCATTGACGGTCATAGAGCCGGTGGAGTTGGCCTCCGCCTGTACCACCTGGTCCGGGTCAAAGACGTCCATCGGGTTGGGCATCTCCCACAGGTCCTTGTTCTTGACCAGCATCTGGGTCTGGAGAGTGGCGGTATCCGAGACCACGGTGTCCAGCATTTCCACCCACCGCCCGCGGTGGTCATGGCCTCTGGGGCTATTACCCTTGCCGGTGAATATGGCCCAGTCCACCGTCTCACCGCCCACTTTCTCGGCGGCCCGCTTGACGCCTTCGGCCAGAGTATCGCCGAAGCCCTTGCGCCCGGCGATATTCTTCAGCAGGGCCAGGGTGTTCTCCACGTTGCCCCAGTTCATCTCCAGGCCGTCCAGGTCTTCTTTCTTGAGCGCGCCTTTCTCGTAGCACTCCATCACCCAGCCTACTACCCAGCTGGCCTCGTTGCAGTCCATACCCAGCTTGTCGCATTCATTGCTGAGCACCACGGCCGCCGCCGGGTCCGGCTGTCCAATCTGCGGCCCCCAGGCCGCCCACTGCTCGTATTCCGGTTCCTTGCCGTGATAGCCCTTGTAGGGGCCCTCGTTAACCGTCATCAGCTCGTAGTGATGCGAGGCGCAGCCGTAGCAGGGGTAGTTCTTGCTGTTGAACAGGGGGCGCACACGCTGTCCATCGAACAGGTCTTTTTCAGGGAAAATGTCCGTGGTGTAATTCTTCACCGGCAGCCAGCCCGCCGCTTCGGCGACTGGTACCACCCGGCTGGTGCCCCAGTTGAAAACGCCGCCGCCGCCGAAGGTCTTCTGCACCTCCGTAGTCTGCTTGCCCATTTCCGCCACTTTG
>CAZZAU010000042.1:0-4297 GCA_964652725.1 uncultured Dehalococcoidaceae bacterium
GCGTGGCCAGTCTCATCGGCTACCCGGTGCTGGTGCGTCCCAGCTACGTGTTGGGCGGCCGCGCCATGGAGATAGTCCACAGCGCCGAAGAGCTGGCCCGTTACGTGGGCTTCGCTATGGAGCTGGACACGGGACACCCCGTCCTTATCGACAAGTTCATGCAGGGCAAAGAGGTGGAGGTAGACGCCATCGGCGACGGTGAAACAGTCCTCATCCCCGGCATTATGGAGCACATCGAGCGGGCCGGGGTGCACAGCGGCGATTCTATGGCCGTGTATCCCGGGGTGAACCTCACGCGGCAGGAGATAGACACCCTTGTCGACTACGCGGTGAGAATCGGGCTGGCGTTGGACATCAGGGGCCTGATGAACATACAATTTGTGATTACGCACGACAAAGGGGAAGAGGCTTCCTCCGTGTACGTCCTGGAGGTGAACCCGCGCGCCAGTCGCACCGTCCCCTTCCTCTCCAAGGTTACCGGCGTGCCTATGGTCAAGGTGGCCACCAGGATAATGCTGGGCATGAGCCTCAAGGAGCAGGGCTACCATACGGGCCTCTGGCCGGAAGCACCGCTGGTGGGCATCAAGGCGCCCGTCTTCTCCATGTCCAAGCTCATCGGCGTGGACACCTACCTGGGACCGGAGATGAAGTCCACCGGCGAGGTGATGGGCATAGATGTCAACTTCAACGCCGCCATGGCCAAGGCCCTGCTCGCCGCCGGACTGATGCTGCCGCCGCAGGGTTCCATACTGCTCAGCATCGCCGACCGTGACAAGCAGGAGTCCCTGCCGCTCATCAGGCAGCTGGCCGCAATGGAGTACCGCCTCTACGCCACGGAAGGCACCGCCGCCATGATAGAAGAAAACGGACTGCCGGTGCAGCGCATAACCAAGAAGCTGAGCGAAGGACATCCCAACGTGGTGGACGTTATCCGTAACGGCACGGTGGACGGAGTGGTCAATACCCTCACCGGCGGCCAGGTGCCGCTGCGGGACGGGTTCTACATCCGCCGGGCGGCGGTGGAGAAACGCATCCCCTGCTTCACCTCCCTGGATACCTTCCGGGCCGCCGCGGAGGCACTGGCCAACGGCCATCAGACCTACCTGGTGCAGCCCTTCCCCGATTACCGGAGAAAGGAAACGCGGTGAACTACATTCACGCAGAGGTCACGGAAAACCGACAGCTCCTGCCGGAGTTCAAGCGCCCCTACACCCGGTGCCTTACCGGGAGCTGGATTATCCGCCTGCGCTGCCCGGAGATTGCTTTCCAGGCCCGGCCCGGCCAGTTCGTGATGGTACACTGTGGGGAAAGGGCCGTCCTACCCCGCCCCTTCAGCATCCACCGCATAGATGGCGAGAGCGTGGCCCTGTTCTACGCCGTCTGGGAAGGCGGGCGGGGCACGCCGTGGCTTTCCCGCCGGCAGCCCGGCGACGAGGTGGAGATGTTCGGGCCGCTGGGCAACGGCTTCGCCATTGCGCCCGCCACGCGAAAGCTGCTGCTGGTGGCGGGGGGCATCGGCCTGGCCCCCCTCTGCTTTCTGGCGCAGCAGGCGCGGCAGGAAGGCCACGAGATAACCCTGCTCTACGGGACGTGCAACAAAGACCGCTATCCGCCGGAACTGCTGCCTGACGGACTGGAAATGATCGATGTCACGGAAGACGGCTCTGTGGGGCAGAAAGGCCTGGCCACCAACCTGCTGGGGGACCTGGCTCCCCGCGCAGACCAGATATTCGCCTGCGGCCCGATGGCCATGTACCGGGATATGGCGGCCCGCAAGCGGGAACTTAACCTGCAGGGAAAAGCGGTGCAGGTCTCGCTGGAGGTGCGGATGGCCTGCGGGGTAGGCATCTGCTACGGCTGCACCGTCAGGACCGGAAGCGGACTGAAACAGGTGTGCCGGGACGGCCCCGTGTTCGAACTGGATGAAATCCTGTGGGAGCAGCTTACCTGCTGAGGCCGGACTTACTTGCCCAGTTATTTCTCTTCCGGTTCCGTTTTCTCCGCCGCGGAAATCCCCGCCAGGTTCAGCTTCTTCACCAGCCGCGCCTTGCGCCGGGCAGCACTGTTCCGGTGAATGATTCCATTCACCACCGCCCTGTCCAAGTTGCTTATGGCCTGCTGTACCGCAGCCGGGGCTGACTCTTTTTCCGCGGACAGGATGGACCTCTCCGCCTTGCTGATATACGTCTTCACCTTGCTGCGCACAGCCCGGTTGCGTATCCGCCTTCTGGCGGCCACTTTCGCCTGTTTTTGCGCTGATTTAGTGTGTGGCAATGGTTAACCCCCGTTAAAGATGTATCCTGGAACCTCATATATTCTTACCCGTTACCGGCCGACAAGTCAAGCCCGCGGGTAATCTGCCAGTCATTTACCTCTGATTTTCCCCTTGAACCGGACTCCGGGCCGCCCCGGCCCGCTGCGGCTCTTCTTAAAGAGCTGCGCCATCGCCTTTCGCCGCCTCGTCCCCAACTCTGGTTATGCGCATCACGCCCTTCACAGATTCGATCTTCTTCAGCAGCCGGCTCAGCTGGGCCAGCCCTTCCGTTTCCAGGGTGAAATCCATGGTAACCCTGTGGTCATGCTGGTTCCGGGAGGTCAGCGATTCAATATTTACCTTTTCCTCGGCCACCACGGTGGAGATATCCCGCATCAGCCCCACCCGGTCCCAGGCTTCCAGCTGGATGTGCACCGGATAGAGGGCGTCCGACTTTCCCCACTCCACCGGCACCAGCCGGTCTTTCTCATCTTCGTGAAGTATGTTATAGCAGTCCTGCCGGTGCACCGTTACCCCGCGGCTGCGCGTGATGTAGCCGGTAATCTTGTCTCCCGGCACCGGCTGGCAGCACTGTGCCAGATGGGTCATCAGATTGCCCACGCCCAGCACGTGTACCACGGACGGCGCCGGCCTGCGCGGAGCCGCCGCGGGAATCGTTTTGGGAGGCTCCTGCCGGGCGGCTAGCTTCACCGCTATCTGGTGGGTGGAGATGCCCCCGTAGCCGATGGCCGCCAGAAAGTCCTCCACGCTGGTGTAGCTGAACATTCCGGCCAGCTCTTCCCGCTCGATGGGGATGCCCAGGTGCCGCAGCTCCTTGTCCAGTATCTGCCGCCCGCGCTCGATGTTTACCGCCCTTTCCTGCTTCTTGAACCACTGCCGTATCTTGCTGCGGGCATGGGAGGTCCTGACATAGCCCAGGTGGGGGTTCAGCCAGTCCAGGCTGGGCGCCTTGTCCCCCCTGGTGGCCATAATCTCCACGACGTCGCCGTTCTTCAGCTCGTAGTCCAGCGGCACCAGCCTGCCGTTTACCTTGGCCCCGATGCAGCGGTGCCCCAGCTCGGTGTGCACCCGGTAGGCGAAGTCCAGCGGGGTGGCGCCCCGCGGCAGGTCTTTAATCTCGCCTTTGGGCGTGTACACGAACACCTGGTCGATGAAGATGTCCGTCTTGACCGATTCCAGGAACTCCTCGGAGCCGCTTAGCTCGCGGTGCCACTCGATGAGCTGGCGCAGCCAGCCCACCTTCTCCTCGAAGTGCATGTCCGCCTTCTCGCCCTGTTTGTAGCGCCAGTGGGCGGCCACACCATACTCGGCGTCATAGTTCATATCGCGGGTGCGTATCTGCACTTCCAGAGGCGTGGTGCCGAAGCACATCACCGCCGTGTGCAGGGCGCGGTAGCCGTTGGGCTTGGGATTGCCGATGTAATCGTCAAACTCCTCCGGTATGGGGTGCCACAGGCTATGGATGACGCCCACGGCGCTGTAGCAGTCCGGCACCGTATCCACCAGCACCCTCAGGGCCAGAAGATCGCGGATATCGTTAAACTCCCGGCCCCGCTCCATCTTCTGATAGATGCTGTAGATGTGCTTGGGGCGCCCGGAAAGGTCAGCCCTGATGCCCGCTTTTTCCAGCTCGTTCCTGGCAATCTCTATCACCCGGGTAATGAAGCTCTCCCTCTGTACCCTTTTTGCCGCCAGCAGGCTGACGATGCGCTGGTACTTTCCCGGCTCCAGGTACTGGAAGGCCATATCTTCAAGCTGCCATTTCAACTCCCATATGCCCAGGCGGTGCGCCAGCGGGGCGTATATCTCCAGGGTCTCCTGGGCGATGCTGCGCTGTTTCTCCGCCGGAAGACCGTGCAGGGTGCGCATATTATGCAGGCGGTCGGCCAGCTTGATGAAGACCACGCGCAGGTCCTCGGCCATGGCCACCAGCATCTTGCGCAGGTTCTCCGCCTGCACCTCCCTGATGCCGGCGCCGGGGGCCTGCCAGGAGACCTTGCCCAGCTTGGTGGCACCGTCCAC
>CAZZAU010000042.1:4307-11065 GCA_964652725.1 uncultured Dehalococcoidaceae bacterium
TCTGCCCACCTCAGAACCGAACCTGTCCCGTATCTTCTCGACGGAAACGCCGCAGTTCTCAGAGACGTCATGCAGCAGGGCTGCCGCCAGAGCGGTGGCATCGAGCTGGAGCCCGGCCAGTATCAGCGCCGTCTGGAGAGGGTGTTCGATAAACGCCTCGCCGGTCTTGCGGAACTGTCCCTCATGTGCCTCGGCGGCATACCGGTACGCCTCCTCCACCATCACCAGCTTCTCAGCCGGCAGGTATTCCTGCGCCCGCTGCTTGAGCTGACCAAAACTGGTTGCCTGGACGGTAGTCACCGGGAAAACCTCTCCACCTTGCGTTCACTGTTAGTATAGCTCAAACGGCCGGCACTGTAAACGTGCGTGGGCGCTCTTGACAGACCTAGTCATTGTGCTATACTTGGTTTAACATGCCTATGACAGGAGGAAGGAGAAGCGATGAGCAAAATCTTGCGCGTTAACATGACCAACCTCACCGCCAAATTCGAGGATGTGCCCGAAAAGTACTGCGAGCTGGGAGGGCGGGGGCTGACCTCAGCCGTCACCTGTGACGAGGTACCACCCGGCTGTCACCCGCTGGGCCCCAACAACAAGGTGACCTTCGCGCCGGGAATAGTCACCGCCACCGGAGCCCCCACTGCCGGACGCCTGTCCGTCGGGGCCAAGTCCCCCCTGACCGGGGGCATCAAAGAGGCCAATGCCGGCGGCATGGGTGCGGACAAGATGGCGCGTCTGGGACTGAAGGCCATTATAGTGGAGGGCCAGCCCAAAGAGAAGGGTAAGTTCTGGGTGCTCAAAGTGGACAAGGACGGCGCCGAGCTTATCCCCGCGGAAGCGGGGTGGGTGGGCAACGGACTATATGAAGCCTATCACAAGATGTTCGACCACTTCGGCCAGAACGTGGCCATAATCGCCACCGGCCTCGCCGGCGAGAAGCTGATGTCCATGGCCGGCGTCTGCGTCAATGACCCGGAACGCCGCCCCAGCCGCTATGCGGGACGCGGCGGCCTCGGCGCGGTGATGGGCAGCAAGGGGCTGAAGGCCATCATCGTGGATGACAAGGGCGGGCCTGGCGTGCAGCTCGCCGACAAGGAGGTCTTCAACGGCGGCCGCAAGAAGATGACCGACGCCCTGCGCCAGCACGATATCACCAAGCCGGGCGGCACCCTGAATACCTACGGCACGGCGGCGCTGATCAACGTCATCAACGAGGCCGGCGCCCTCCCCACCCGCAACTTTAGCAGCGGGCGCTTCGAGGGAGCGGCCAAGATCTCCGGCGAGACGCTTAACGAGACCTGCAAGACACGGGGCGGGGTGGGCCAGACCGGCCACCGCGGCTGCGCCGGCTGCATCATCCAGTGCTCCAACGTCTATCCCAATCCGGACGGCACCGAGATGGTGTCTGTACAGGAATATGAGTCCATCTGGGCGCTGGGCGCCAACTGCGGCATCGATAGCCTGGACGTCACCGGAGAGCTGAACTGGCTGGCCAACGATTACGGTCTGGACACCATCGAGCTGGGAGTAACCCTCGGTGTGGCCATGGAGGCCGGCCTGGCCAAGTTCGGCGACGGCCAGAAAGCCATCGAGCTGACCAAGGAAATCGGCAAGGGGACTCCCCTGGGCCATATCCTGGGCGGCGGCGGTTCCCTCACCGCCGATACCTTCGGCGTGGTGCGCTGCCCTACCAGCAAGAGACAGGGTATGCCCGCCTATGAACCCAGAGCTATCAAGGGCATCGGCGTGACCTACGCCACCTCCACCATGGGCGCAGACCATACCTCCGGCTACACCATCGCCCCGGAGATACTCGGCGTCAGCGGCAAGCTGGACCCCTTCAGCACGGAGAAGGCGGAAGCCTCCCGCAACTTCCAGTATGCCACCGCCTTCATCGACTCCAGCGGCCACTGCCTCTTCACCTCTTTCGCCATGCTGGACATCCCCTCCGGCATGGAAGGAATGGTTGAAGAGTGCAACGGCGTGCTGGGCACCAAATGGGCGGTGAACGACGTCGCCAGGATCGGCGGAGACATCGTCAAGAAGGAGCGGGCCTTCAACGCAGCCGCCGGTCTGACCAGCGCGGATGACCGGGTGCCGGAGTTCATGAAGTATGAAAAGCTCCCGCCGCACAACGTGACCTTTGATGTGTCTGATGAGGTGCTGGACAAGGTCCACAACCCGTAACCGCCACTGCAGCAGCAGAACCCCAGCCCCCTCCCCATGGGAGGGGGCTTTCCTATTTGTGTGCGGATTGCTATAATAGGACATAGGCAACATTCCGGGAGGCGGCAATGAGCAAGGTCGAGATAAGGCTTTATGCGGGCTTGCGCAAGTACCATCCGAACGGGCAGAGCAGTGATGCCTTCACCCTCGAGATGGGCAAAGACGCAAAGCTGGCCGATATCATAGACGCGCTGAAAATCCCGCGCCAGGAAGTGAGCGTGCTGATGGTAAACGGGAAGTGGGAGAAGGAAGACTATCCCCTCAAGGAGGGGGACCGGGTGGGGCTCTTCCCGCTCATCGGCGGAGGCTAGGTGCCAGAGAATGAAGAGAATGCACAGATGATTGAGCTTCACCTGTACGGCAAGCTGCGCCGGTTCACGGACAACCCGGACCCCTCCGGGGACTCCATCATAAACATTCCCTTTCAGCAAGGGGACACCATCGCCGATATAGCCGGGCGCTGCGGCATCCCGCTGCAGGAAATCGGCCCCAACATCTTCCTCAACGGCCAGTACTCCGCCCTGGAAAGAAAAGTGGCCGATGGCGACCGCCTGGCGCTGTTCCCGGACAATATGGCGCTTCTGTACAAGTGGTATTTTCACAAGGCCGCCTGACCTGAAGCTCCCGGCTTTGCAATTTGGCTCCGCATAGGTTATCCTTGCTCTGAAAACGCCTTAGAGGACCAGTATGTACCGGGCACCGCGTGGCACCACCGATATTTTGCCGGAAGAGCAGCGGCACTGGCGCTACCTCGAAGAGAAGGCCGCCGCCCTGTGCCAGCTCTACGGCTATGAGCGCATCGATTCTCCGGACTTCGAGGAGACCGGGCTTTTCGTGCGCAGCGTGGGCGCAGGCACGGACATCGTGGAGAAGGAGATGTACACCTTCACGGACAAGGGCGGAAACCAGCTCACCCTGCGCCCGGAAGGCACCGCCCCGGTCTGCCGCGCCTACCTGGAGCACGGCATGGCCAGCCGCCCCCAGCCCGTCAAGCTCTACTACCTGGCCTCCATCTTCCGCTATGAAAGACCCCAGGCCGGCAGGTACCGCCAGCACCACCAGTTCGGCTGTGAGGCCATCGGCGATGCCGACCCTGCCATTGACGCCGAGGTCATAGACCTGGCCTGGGGGTTCCTGCGCTCGCTGGGGCTGGAGCATGTCTACCTCCATCTGAACAGCATCGGCTGCAAGCGCTGCCGCCCCGCCTACCTGGGCGTGCTGGTTGACTACTACCGCGGCCGCGAGCCCGGGCTCTGCGCGGAGTGCCGCACCAGAATCGTGCGCAACCCCCTCCGCCTCCTGGACTGCAAGCAGCCAGCCTGCCAGGCGGTGGCCGATGCCGCCCCCCGCACCGCGGACCACCTCTGCCCGGACTGCCAGGCCCACTTCACCCGGCTGCGGGACTACCTGGACGCGCTGGAGATACCCTTCACCGTTAATCACCGCCTGGTGCGCGGCCTGGACTACTACACCCGCACCGTGTTCGAGATTCAGCCCCGGGAAGAAGGCGCCCAGAGCACCCTCTGCGGCGGCGGCCGCTATGACGACCTCATCGAGGAACTGGGGGGCAGGCCCACCCCCGCCACCGGCTTCGCCATCGGGATGGAAAGGATTATCCGGAACCTCAAAAGGCAGGGCGCGGCCGTGCCGGAGCTGCCCCACCCCCGCGTGTTCATCGCCTACCGCGGCGAGGCGGCCAAGAAAGAGGCCATCGCCCTGGCCTCCCGGCTGAGGCGCGCCGGCACCGGCGCCATCCTCTCCACCGGGGACAGAAGCCTGAAAGCGCAGCTCCGCCAGGCCAATGCCATCGGCGCGCGGAATGCCGCCATCATCGGCGAGGAGGAGGTCAGCAGCGGCACGGTGACGCTGCGGGATATGGCGGACGCCGCCCAGCGCGCCGTGCCCCGGGACGAGCTTCCCGCCCTGCTGAAATAGGCCTGGTACATTGGTACCAGCGCGCCCCGAAATTTTTCCCGGATGGGGGTAACCTGCGCCCGTTTTCTTCGTTATATATGGTTAAAAGGGTAACGGCGCCGGAGCGGCGGGCCCACTTTTATGTAAATTTTCCATCCTGAGGGTATTGACAAACGTGGCAAATCACTCTATAGTGGATAAGGATTTTCTTCAGGAAGGAGGTGATGGTATGGCGCCACCCGCAAGGGGAGCGAGTTTCAGACTCGAAACGGAACCTGACAGATACTTAATCTCCATAAAGTAAAAACGGTTATGGCCGTATCTTTGTTTGTGGAGAGAATGAGTATATCCCTGAACCAAGGAGGATTAAGAAAGGTCGATGAAGAAAAGAATAACTAGAATATGGGGCATAGGCCTGGTGTTCGTGCTGGTGGCCAGCCTGCTGGTGGGCGCAGCGCCCGTCTCAGCGGGAACCTTGTCCTTCAGCAGCGCATCGCTGCCCAGCACCAGCAACAATATCCTGGTCCCCGCAGGCACCAGCGCCACCGATATGGCCGTGGCCGCAGATGGCTCCGCCATCTGGGTAGCTGCCGGCACCGGTACCGTCTACAAGTCCACCAACACCGGCGCTTCCTTCAGCGGCGTTACCAATCACGGCTTGACCACGGTAGACCTGGTGGCCGTAGCCCCGGATGACGCCAACATCGTCGTGGCGGTGGACAACACCGGCGGCGCCACCAACCTTGGCGTGGCCGTTAGCACCAATGGCGGCTCGAGCTGGGCCACCCTGACCGGCCTCTCCATCACCCTGGCCAACATCTACGATGTGGCCCTCTCCAGTTTTGAGGGCTCGGTGCGCTACATCGCCCTCGCCGGCGATGACGGGGCCGGGGCCAATACCCCGCGGCTGTGGTACTTCAACCTGGGCGCCATCGGCGCGGTATGGACGGACGCCGTCACAGCCGGCACCTGGGCTGGCGGCCCCGCGGCCCCCATCGATGCCATCAGGGCCGTAGCCTTTTCGCCCGCCTTCTCCTCGGACTTCGTCGCCGTGGCCGTCTCGGAAGAGATCGGCGCCGCGGGCGTGAACGGCCAGGTCCGCTTCCACATGCTCAGCTTCAACCAGCTGAAATGGGATGCCGCCGCCGGCTTCAGCTTCCCGGTGACCCTGGAGGTCAACGCGGCCCCTGTTGCTGCGTGGGTGGCGAACGCGGTGGACATCGCCCTGGACCCGGGCTACCTGGGCGGCGATGACGTATCCCGCGTAGCCTTTGTGGGCGCTTCCATCAACGATAGCGGCACGGAGGTGGGCGGCATCTACCGCCTGAACAACACCAGCGTCAAGCAAATCTACGATACCGCAGACGGTATCCAGAGCCTCGCCTGGGACGGCGCCAACCTGGTGGCCGGACCGGTTACCGGCAACACGGTACGCCGCTCGGCGGATGCCCTGGTCTCGTCACCCACCATCAGCGGCGCGTCCAACCTGAAGAGGCCCGGCGGTGATGCCGGCGCCTTCGTGGGCTGGGCCAATTCAACGGTAGTGGCAGCGGGACAGGGTAACTCCAGCGCCTTCGCGGTCTCCGAGGACAACGGCAGGACCTTCAACGACATCAGCCTCATCGATACCGCCCTGACCACCCTGGAGGACATGGCCGTCTCCGCTGACGGCAGCGTATGGTACTTCCTGTCCAACGACGGCACCGAGACCAGCCTGTGGCGGAATGCCGGCAGCTGGCAGCGTGTCTGGTGGGTAGCCAATACTCTCGACTACATCGTACGCCTCGCCCCCGATGATGCGGACGTCGTCTTCATCGCAGACACGGGCGGCACCCAGATGTACTACAGCGACGGCGGCGGCGTGACCCGCTGGTTCAACCGCGCCAGCCGGTTCAACGTCCAGGACATGGCCGTTGAGGACGCCGATGTAGCCTACGTGGCAGTGTCCGCCGCGGGCACGGTAAGCAAGACCACCAACGCCGGCTTCACCTGGAGCGCCGCCAAGAGCGCCGACCTGTCCGCCGGCAATACCCACTCCATCGTCAGCATCGGCCCGGACATGCTCCTGGTGGGCAGCACGGCGGGTGCGGTCTCCTACTCCACCGACGGCAATAACTCCTGGACCAAGATTTCCGCCACCCTCAACGTTGCCGGCCCCACCCAGGTAACCGCCAGCGGCCTGGACAGCGGCGACTACATCTACGCCGGCACCTCGGCCGCCACCTCCAAAGTGGAGCGCTGGCAGATAGGCCAGTCCGGCACTACCTGGAAAGACATGGAAGTGGCCGGCACCGGCAACCTGCCCGCAGGCTTCGGCGTGTTCGGCATTGACCTGATGGATGGCGTGCTCTACGCGGCCACCACGGATAGCGCCAACAGCGTCATCTACCGCACCCTCTCGCCGACCGCCACCAACCCCTCCACCGGCATGTGGGCCCTCCTGACGGACGCGGGCACCGCTTTCAACAGAGCGCCCACCGCCCTCAGGACCAGCACCGGCAGCGTTAACCTGTTTGCCATAGACACCAACGCTCAGGCCGTCCGCAGCTATACGGACACCCTGGCGACCACCGCTCCAGCCCTCAGCGCACCCGGTGACGGCGATGAGGTCAAGGTCA
>CAZZAU010000043.1:0-10674 GCA_964652725.1 uncultured Dehalococcoidaceae bacterium
TGTTTGAAAAGCAGATTGATGATAGCTATGGATGAAGCCTCTCGCATATCGTCTGAATCAGCTTTGAAGGATAATCCGAGTATGCCGATGGTCCTGCCTTCCAGGGTGCCTAGATGAGAGACGAGTTTCTTAATTGCCACGTTAGGCTGTCTTTGATTGGTCTTCTGCACTGCCTTGATGATGGGTGCGGGCACCCTCCGCATCTGCGCCATATGAATGAGGCCGCGCACGTCCTTGGGCAGGCAGCTGCCTCCCCAGCCCAACCCTGCGCCCAGGTAGCCTGTGCCGCAGCGCGGTTCCAGCCCGGTCACCGTGGAGACCACGGTAGCATCCACGTTGTAGGCATCGCAGAGCCGAGCGATCTCGTTGGCGAAGCTGATTCTGGAAGCCAGAAAAGCATTGGAGGCATATTTGGACATCTCTGCGGTGCGGTTATCGCAAAAGATTACGGGGGAGTTCAGCGGCGCATAAAGGTCGGCAACGGACCGGGCGGTTTCCGGGTCGGGTGCGCCTATCACGATGCGGGTGGGTTGCATAAAATCGGTGATGGACGCGCCCTGGCGCAGGAACTCCGGGTTGGACACAACGGTAAAGGAGTAAGGTTTCTTTCTGAACCGGGCGATGGCCCTGGCCACAACCTCTGCTGTGCCCACCGGCACGGTGCTCTTCATCACCACGGTTATCGGTCCGCTCAGGGAACGGGCAATGCTTTTAGCGGCCGCACGTACCCACCGCAGGTCCGGCTTTCCGTTGCTGGCAGAGGGAGTGCCCACGGCAATAAAGGCAAATTCAGCGCCGGCCAGCCCGCGGGCGTAGTCGTCGGTAACGGAGAGCCCTCCCGTGGCGAAGTGACGCTGGCACAGCTCGGGCAGGCCCGGCTCATTGACCGGCATTATCCCTTTTTCCAGCAAGCTCAGTCTGGCGCGGTCTATCTCTATCAGGTTTACCGTATGTCCCAGCTCGGCAAAACAGGCTGCGCTGACCATGCCGACGTATCCGGCGCCGATTACGCTGATTTTGTGCGTACTGTACATATTGCCTCCGTGCTAAATGATTAGTCCCGTTCCACGGCCGCGGAAGTCGCCTGACTCAAGCAAACCTTCGGCCATCAATTAATATCTTAGTCAAAACCAGTTAGAACAGTGTCAGAGGCCAGTTAGAAAAGGGTTAGAATAGTATCTTGTCGCTTTTCCGGCTGCCGGAGCACAGACCGCGGTTAGAAACAGGTTAGGATTCGGTTAGAAAACGGTAAAAACCGGGTAAGCGGGCGATGACGGTGACGCCTGCCTTGGTGCGGTGGCCGGGCTGCACCACTATGCTTATGCCGGGAAGGTCAGGAATAACGATATCCACCTGCGAACCCAGGATGATGGCACCGGTTCTCTGCCCGATGTCAAGCCTGTCACCTTCCCTGACGAAGGTGACGATTCTGCGGAAGAAGCGCGATGCTATCTGGACGACGGCAACCCGCAGGTAACCGCTGTCAATTATGGTGGTGACCCTTTCGTTCGGGCCCTGCCGGTTTCTTCCGCGGCGCAATCCGTACCCGCCCCCGGTTGACATGTACATCCAGGGCATTCATATGAATGCCGATGAGGTACACAGGTACGGAGGCCAGACGTGTGGCAGCCAGCTCTTCCAGAGCAAAGCTGGTGCTTCCCTTGCTTGAGACCGGCTGCGTGCCCCCGTCTACCTTTGTATATAACCTCGCCGTCGGCGGGGGACAAAATCACGTTACCGGTCTCGGCAGGGTATCGCGGTGGGTCGCGGAATGACCTTTCCACAACCGTAAGCAAGGTGAACACCAGGACCACTCCCAGTTCCAGTGGCATCACCAGTGCCGGAGATATGTCTCCCCGAACGGAGGTGAATAGCCAGCCCACCAGTCCGGCCAGAACGCCTGAAGAAATGCCTGCAATGATTCCCGTCCGGATGCCTGTTCGCAGTTTCCAGGCGAGCAGAAGCCAGACGGCACAGCCCAGCACGAGGCTGAAAACGAGAACGAAGACTATCGTTGCCATAGCCATAGAAGGTATGTTCTCCCGGCTGGCGTTAAGGGGCCCCTATGTTTACTCTAGTTCCCTTCTGTTAGAACAAGGTTATAGAAGGGATAGAAAGTGATTAGAGTCCCCGCCACATCTCCGGGATGGGGCGGCCGGAGAGATGGAGGCAAAGGGGTCTGCCGGAGAAAACACTCATTCAAACCAGATTCTAACTTACCGCTAACCCCGTTTTTACTTCACGGCAATAGAATGAAACTGCATTGTATGACGGCGGGCGCGCTGACACTGCGCCGGAGACAGGATAATTGAGAACAGTTCTGGTTGACCCGTTTACCGACCCGAGATGGGATGCTTTTATGCAAACGCACCCCGAGGGGACGATATATCATCACTCGGCATGGGCCCGGGTGTTGCAGGAAAGCTATGGCTTTGCACCGGAGTATTACGCGATGGAAGAAGATGGCGAGCTAAAGGCGGCCGCTCCTTTTTGCCGCGTGCAGAGCCCGCTTACAGGCAACAGGCTCATCTGTCTTCCCTTTTCCGATTGTTGCTTCCCGCTCTCGCAGGCTCCCGGCGAGATGAAACTGTTGCTCGATTCGGTTTTCCGGGAAGCGGCGCGCAGGCGGCTGGCCCTGGAGGTCCGGGGATGGGGCGGGGTGTGCCGTCCCGAGGAGTTCAGAATGGTGGGCAGTCCCCACTTCGTGGTACACAGGGCGTATTTCAATGGAAGCAATGGCGACCTTATGGATGCCATCCATCCCCGGGCACGCCGCGGTGTGAAGGCGGCAGAAAAGCAACAGATTGTGGTAAGGGCAACCACTGAATACGGCGACCTTGAACAGTTCTACCGCCTGAACCTGGAGACCCGCCGCAAGCTCGGCATTTTGCCGCAGCCATGGCGCTTTTTCCAGGCGATACATCGCCATCTTTTGACCCCGGGTCACGGCTTCCTGCTGATTGCTGAAACGGGGAAGGAAATGGTGGCCGGAGTGCTCTACCTCCAGTTCCAGGACACCTTTACCTATAAGTTCAATGCTTCCAGCGCCGCGCACCTCCATCTCCGTCCCAACCACCTGCTCATACTGAAGGGTATGGAGATGGCGCGCCGGATGGGCTACCGGTATTTTGACTTCGGCCGGTCCGACCTGGAAAGCGAGGGGCTGAGGGAGTTCAAGAGCCAGTGGGGGGCCGAGGAGCACGTCCTGCCTTACTACTACTTTCCGGCGATAGGGGGCACCAGCGCCGAGACGGCCGGCAGCCTCAAACACAAGGTTATGGCCCTTTACACGCGCCACGTGCCCACGCCTCTCTTGAGAATTACCAGCGCGATGCTGTACCGCCACCTGGCATAGGGAGACCGCTGATGCTAGCACCATCGTCTGAAAACCTGACAGCGTCAGTACAAGATAGAGATAGACCGGCGAAACCCGGCCTGAAGAAGCTGCGCTACGCGTTCTTCCTGGCAAAGCGCGGGGGAGTCGGCACGCTTCTGCGGCAGTTCCGCGAAAGAGTTTACGGCAATACCACCTATGTCTGGCTGGTGAAAGAGTTGCGCGCCGGCGATGCGCCGCCTCCGTACATACCTTATTCTCTGCGGGAGGCTGAGCCCGGGGCCTTTCGATATTTGCTCGACGGCATAAACGGGGAAGCCAGCCGGGATGCTTACGAGATGCTGAGGCGTCTTTCCTATCACAGCCGCGGCTTTGCCCCCTGCTACTTGGCCTTCACCCCCGAAGGAGAGGTATGCCATTTCTCCTGGCTGCTGAGCGCGCGCAGCAACAAACTCATCAGGACGAACTACCCAGCGGGAATGCGTGAACTGAAGGATGACGAGGTGCTGCAGGAGAACTCGTTTACATTTCCGCGCTTCCGCGGCAAAGGCGTGATGACCGCGGTCACCCTCGCACTGGCGGAGATGGCCCGGAAGCAAGGTTTCCGCCGCGTCCTGGCTTACGTGGACAGGCATAACGTGGCTTCGCTGAAGGCCTTTCGCCGCGCCGGTTTCATGCCTTTCGACGAAGACACCGAAGTGAGGCGGCTGATGCGAATATGGAGACGGAATGGGCACTGATAAGCTCGGAGGGGAAATCGCTTCTGCACCGGTGCCTGGCGCGCTGGTTGTCATCGGGAGCTTCCAGAGTCTGGGCATTCTGCGCAGCCTGGCCGGGCATGGCGTGCCCACTTACCTCATAGACTGGGACCGCTGCGTGGGACGCTTTTCACGCTGCGCCAACAGGTTTTCCATCTGCCCTCCGGCTAGCAACGAGGCGGAGTTCCTTGGCTTCATCAAAGACCTAGCGGTAAAGGATAACCTCAGGGGTTGGGTAATATGCGCTAATGATGACCGGACGGTGGCTTTGCTGTCCCGGCACAGAGAAGAGCTTGCGGAGTTCTACCGGATACCCGTTCCGCCCTGGGAAATAGCCCGCATAGCCTATGACAAGAGACTGACCTACCGGCTGGCGGAGGAGACCGGCATTCCCATTCCCAGGACTTTCTATCCCGCCAGCGCCCGGGAAGTGGAGGCGCTGGCGGTGGATTTCCCCGCTATTATCAAGCCCGCTGTCAGGGACAACTACTATGACAGGGCCAGGAAGAAGGCGGTGCGGGTGGAGGACCGTGCCCAGCTGCTCCGGGAGTACCACAATGCCGCCGCCATAATAGACAGCCCGGAGATTATGGTGCAGGAGCTTATTCCCGGTGCGGCGAAGAACCTGTATTCTTATGGCTCACTTTACGCGGACGGGGAGGTACTGGGCAAAATCGTGGCGCACCGGGCCAGGCAACACCCCGAGGAGTTCGGACGGGTGACCACCTATGCGCAGACCGTGGACATCCCGGAGATAGAGGAGCTGGCGCTGCGTTTTTTGGAGGCTATGGGCTATCGCGGCATCTCCGAAGTAGAGTTCATGTGGGACCCCAGGGACGGGAAATACAAGCTGATAGAGATTAACGCGCGCTTCTGGGCCTGGCATAGCCTGGCTATCGCCGCCGGAGTGGACCTGCCCTACCTGTTCTACCTCGATGCGCTGGGCATGTCCGCCCGGGCCAACGGCTACCGGAAGGGTGTCAAGTGGTTTCGTCTGCTGGTGGATTTTCCCGCCAGCGCTTCGCTGGTGGCGAGGAGAAAGCTGGGCCTGGGCGACTATCTGGGTTCGTGGCGGGGGAAGAGGGCATTCGCCGTACTGAGCCTGAAGGACCCGCTGCCTTTCCTCGCCGAAGTTATTATGGTGCCCTACATTCTCAGAAAACGTGGAGTATAGCATATGGAGTTGTACATTGTCGTCTCAAGCGTCGCCCTTGCCCTCCTGTTTATGTGGGTGCAGGCCCTGTACTGGGAAATTAGCCTCAGAACCTGGCTCAGCGCCGCGGTGGTTATCGGCCTGCTTGCCGCCACGGGGGCCGGCTGGATTGCGGCGCAATTTCCCGGGCTGGGCGTAACCCCCGTTTTACTGATTGAGGGGGGTCTTATTGCGGTTATGGCGGTCACCGCGCTGCTGACCTGGTTTTCCAGAGACCCGGAAAGAGTGCCTCCGGAGACGGAGGGGGTTATTCTTTCTCCCGCTGACGGAAGGGTGATTTACGTCAAGGAGCTGGAGGACGAAAGTCATTTCGTCTCCATCAAGGCCGGGACCAGGTACCCCCTGGAGGAGCTCATCCAGACGCCGTGGCCTTTCAAGGGCGGCCGGCTGATCGGCATCGAGATGAACGTGCTTGATGTACACGTAAACCGGGCCCCCATAGATGGGGAAGTGACGTATTACCGGCGTATCAAAGGAGGCTTTCCCGGCCTGGGCAAGCCGAACGCGGAGGTGCGCAGCCAGCGGGCAGCCACCATCCTGGACAACGGCAGCATCATGGTAGGGGTGGTGCAGATAGCCTCGCGCTTCGTGCGGGGCATCGTATCCTATGTTAAAGAGGGACAGCGGGTGCAGATAGGTCAGCGCATCGGGATGATAAGGTTCGGCTCGCAGGTAGACCTGGTGATTCCTGACCTGGTGGACTGCCGCATAACGGTACAGTCCGGACAAGCGGTCAGCGCCGGCATAACCGTCCTGGCCAGGTACGGAAGAAAGGCAGGCGTCACGCGGGCCGGCGCGGAAAGTGAACTAACCATGAGCGAGGTAGAGAGATGAGTTTTAAGAGAGTGTTGCTGGTGCATCCGCCCACCAGCGCTGAGTGGCGTGCCGTGGTGCCTCACATGGGGCAGGCATACCTTGCGGAGACCCTTTTCCAGCAGGGAATTGAATATGATGTTCTGGACATGAACCTGGGTTACAAGGCCAGCGACCTTCTGAACCGTATCAAAACGTTCCGCCCCGACCTGGTGGGGATGAGCCTGATTTCCCAGGAGTACAAGAAGTTCTACCACCTGCTTTCTGAAGTCAAACGTTACTTCCCGGCGGTGAGGACGGTGGCGGGAGGCCCCCATATGACCATACTCAAGGAACAGGTGCTGCGCGATTGCCCGGCCCTGGACTACGGAGTGGTCCACGAAGGCGAGAATACGCTTGTTGAACTCTGCCGGGGCAACGCAGAAGAAGGGATAAAGGGACTGGTGTTCAGAGACAACGGAGAAGTCATCTACACGGGAGACCGCCCTTGGGTGATGGACCCTGACCTGCTGCCCTGGCCGCGTTACCGCAAGTTCGAGCTCAACCGCTATATCTCCACCATCACCATATATACCAGCCGTGGCTGTCCCCACCAGTGCACCTTCTGCCCCAATCGGGTCATATCTCCGCTTTTCCGGGCCCGCAGTGCCAGAAACGTGGTCGACGAGATGGAGTATTGGTACGCGAGAGGACGGCGGCAGTTCAACTTCGATGATGATAACTTTAACCTTGTGCGCAAAAGAGTCTTTGAAATCTGCGACGAGATTGAGCGGCGGGGAATGAAGGACCTCTTCATTCACTGCTCCAACGGCATCCGGGCGGACAGGGTGGACCGGGAAATGCTTGCCCGGATGTGGGAAGTAGGTTTCAGGTCCATAGCCTTCGGCGTGGACGGCGGCAACAACAGGATACTGGGCATAGTGAAGAAAGGGGAGACCATAGAAGATATAGAAAACGGGATAAAGCTCGCCTGTGAGATCGGGTATGACGTCAAGCTCTTGTTCGTGGTGGGAACGGAATACGAGACCTGGGAGGATGTGGAGGACAAGGTCAGGCTGACGCGCAAGTATCCCGTCCACGACGTCCATTTCTACAATACCATCCCGTATCCGGGCACCGCGCTCTTCGAGTGGGTGAAAGAGAACAACTACTTTCTCCGGCAGCCCGAAGACTACTTGAATGACGTGTCCTGCCTGAAAAACGAGCCGGTGTTTGAAACTCCCGAGTTGCCGGCGGCCAGGCGCCGAGAGCTGCACTGTTACCTGGCCGGCGTGAACCGGCAGGTACACAAAGATGCCCTGCGCAGGAAGATGAACGGGAACCGCGCCCTGGGCTTCCTGGCCAGTCATCTGCTGAACGACTGGCTGCTGGAGCGGTTCTTCCACCGGAACATCACGGTACACAGACTGGTGGACGGGGTCAGGTACCGCATGGCGGCGGCTAAGATTCGCGGCAGGACGGCGGCAGTGAAACAGTAGGCAGTAGGAGGGCGGCCTTCTCCGCCCGGCCGAGGCGCCAGTTAGATTAAACAGCAGAGGGACGGTGAGGCACAATATGACCGTAAACACGAGCAAGCGGCCGGTAAGGGTGTGCGTGGTGAGACAGCACATCTTTCCGTATCAGCGTAACCTGAGGCGCAACTGCGAAACCCTGGCCAGGAAAGGCTATGAGGTAGACATGATATGCCAGCGGGGAAAAGGGCAGAAGAGCCGGGAGTCTTTCAACGGCATAAACATCTACCGTCTGCCCGTGATGCACCACAGGGGGAAAGTGCTCCAGTACCTGTTTGATTACACCACTTTCTTCCTGATGGTTTTCTTCACGCTGAGCTGGCTCATGCCGCGCAGGCGGTACCGCGTGGTGGAAGTGGAGACCATGCCCGATTTCCTGGTCTTCGCCACGCTGGTCCCCCGGTTGCTGGGGGCCAGGATAATTCTGTATATGTTCGAAGATATTCCCCTGCTGTTCGCTTCCACTTTCCGCCTCGGTGCCGGTCATCCGGTGGTGCGGCTCCTGCGCCTTGTAAGCAGGTTGAGCGCCACGTATGCGCACCAGGTTATCGTCTCGGACGGAATCCACCACAAGAGGGCGGTGGAGCGTCTGGGCATCCCCGGCGACAAGATCACCCTGGTCTACAATGTCCCTGACGAAAGCGTCTTCTTCGCAGGGGCGGCCAGTTCCTTGCACAACGGGGTCTTCCGCATGATGGTCCTGTCGTCGCTCCTGCCCCGGTACGGAGTTGACACCGCTATCAGAGCCGTTGCCCGGCTGGTGCCGGAGATACCGGACCTGGAGCTGTGTGTGGTAGGGGAGGGGGAGAGCCGGCCCGGACTGGAACAGCTGGCCAGAGATCTCGGGGTGGAGAAACACGTAAACTTCACCGGCTGGAAGCTTCAGGAGGAGGTGGCGGGGTATATCGCACGGGCGGACATCGCCGTGGCACCCATGCTTGATGACGTCGGTCTGCCCAACAAGATGTTCGACTACTTCGCTCTGGGCAGACCCTGCGTGGTCAGCAATCTTCCCAGCCTGACGGCCGCGTTCGATGGCGACCATGTGGCGTTTTTCAAGGCGGGTGATGATGCGGAGCTGGCCCGGCGCGTCCTGGAACTATATAAGAGCCCGCAGAAACGGGCCGCGCTGGGGGCCCAGGGCAAGGCTTTCTACGAGGCGCGCCGCTGGCCGGTGATGAAAAAGACGTACCTTTCGGTGTACGCAAGGTGCCTGAACCTGCCGGAAGACGGCGCCGCTACAGACGCCCGGCTCACCCCGCAATCTTGATTTCCTGGAGCCGCTGCTTGACTCTAGGAAACAGTACGCGGAATGCATAATACATCGTCAGTATTGAGTCAACAACAATGCCGAGCCCGAAAAGAAGCAGGATGGAGTCAAAAGACGGAGTCCAGAAATCAAAGACGTACGCGAGAAAAGCCACGACGTAAACCGTTCCGTTTGTGATTATCGCTTGATATGCTTGGTATTGGGTCTTCCCCACTCCGTAGAATATGCTATCGGTCACCATATTGAGAGCAAGCAGAATATATGGAACGATGAGTATTTCCATCGCCTTTTCGGAGAAACCCAAAACCTCACTATTTGAGTTCAGGAAACCGGCAAAGTCGCTCCAAAAAGGGAGAAGGACCAACCATATTAGTATGATGATGCCTCCGATTACAAGTGCCGAATACCATATCTGCCTGACCTTGGATATATCTGCCGAATGGTTTGCTATCAAAACTCTGGTACTTTCCGAAAGAGCCAGGATGGGCACCAGCAGGAAGCTCCATATGATGTGCATTGCGAGGTAGTAGCCGCCGATGCTGCTATCCCCAAGGAGATTGAGCAGCCTTACAATCATCAGGAAGTAGGCGATGTTCCTTACCAGGCTGTCAAGCCCGGACCAACCGCCTACTCTGATATAAGGTTTCCAGTCTTTCAGCGTGAAAAAGGAAACGAAGTTCTGCACCTTCTCAAACAGTACGCGCCGCAACAAGAACAGCACCGTAGTGAACAAGCACAAGCTGACTGCGGCATCTGACCAGGCGACACCCATGACGCCCAAGCTAAGGGAATAGGAATACCCGCCATAAAACAGGCTATCAAAAACGGACTGATAAACCACCTGGAGGATGGCTAGGGTCAAAATAAACCGCTTCTGGTTTACCGTCTCAACGATGACGACAGAAGCCGTGCTCAGGAGGAACAGGGGTATGGTTGCCGTCTTTATCTTGAGGAACAGAGAGGTGGTCTCCCGTATGCTTTCCGGAGTACCGATGAGCGCTACAAAATTGTCGGACAATAGAAACAGGAATATCGCGAGGGCGCTGCTGAAGAGCAGGATCGAAGTTAGAGACGTACGTATAGGCGGCCCTGGGCCTTCAGGTCTTTGCATCCCTCGACCAACGAAGAAGAATATGGCCAAAATAAAAGTCTCTTGTACAACTTCAAGCAGCAACTCAACAAACTGCCATTGAGCTACGGTCGCCAGAGCATTGGTATCGGGTATGGCGTTGCCGATCAGGTAGACGCTATAAGAGCGGTAAAATCGGGGTAAGGCCATGTAGAGAAATATGAGGAGAAATAATTTCCAATCCCACCGGGCCAGGAGGCGCTTTATCGTCGTAAACATCTACAGTCGCAAAGAATAGTAGGTGATTATAATTCAGTAGCAGCAAAATGGCAAGCCGGTCATCCGGGCGACTAGTCCATAACCCAATGAAGAAGCGGCAAGGGTATGCCCTTGCCGCTCAATCTTTCCCGTCGGTTGCCGTGCAGCTTGTCAGCAGAGAATTCTGTGCCCTGTCTGCGCGCTCATACCTGCACAGGCTTTCTGCAGGCCTTCTTGCTCTGCTTCCAGTACAGCGCCATCTGCAGGTAGTTCAGCAGCAATCTGGGGGTCAGGAAATTGCCCCGTACTGACTCGCGTGCGGCGTCGCCCATCTCCACGGCTCTCCGCTTATCTTTCACCAGGGTGACTATTCTGTGGGCGCATTCGGCGGCGTCATTCACCAGAAACCCGGTGATGCCGTCTCGAATCTGGAGCTTGATGCCGCCGC
>CAZZAU010000044.1:0-8975 GCA_964652725.1 uncultured Dehalococcoidaceae bacterium
GTCAAGCTCCACTACTTTCCGGGTACAGGCCAGTATGAGCGCCATGGCGTGGTCGGAGACCTCCTCCACGCAGTAGTCGGGCACATTGGTCACCAGGATGCCGCGCCCGGCAGCGGCGGTGGTATCGATGCTGTCGTAGCCGATCTGGGTGTTGCATATCAGCCGGCACCGCTCCAGCTTCTCGATTATCTCTCCGGGCACTGGGCGGATGCTGCCCACGGTGATGACGGCGTCCGCATTCCGGGCCAGGGCGATAAAGTCGTCATCGCTCTGGCAGTGCCGGCCGATGAACTCCGCACCCAGCTCCTGGAACTTCCGGGGGTACTTGGCTGCCTCTCCTTCCAGGGCCAGCGGCAGCACCACTTTGAAGCGACCGGGACCGTTCATTGTACCGCTCCTGCCGGTGATTAGCTCTCTTTTTCGATGGTGACGGAGGTGCCCGATTTGACCGGTTTGAAAGTGGTGGCGTCACCCGTTACCTTGCCGAAGACCGTGACCGGGCTGGCCGGGCGGGGCTGGTCCCCTTCGCTCATCGGGGTGGGGCCGAAGAAAATGCAGAAGGCCTTTCCCGGCGGCCAGTAGCCCAGGTCGCCCACTTCTACCAGGTCCTGCCCCTTCTCCTGCTCCACGCTGACCGGGATGGAGAAGTAGATCTCATCGCCCCAGCGGTTGGCGCTGCCGTTGATGGGCAGGGCGTCCCAGATGGCCTGCGCGGTATCGGTATCGTTCAGCTCCGCGATGCCCTCCACTCCCCCGGCTTTGATGCGCACTCTCTTGTCCATTTTCTGCACCTCCTGACGTTTTTCGGGTCAGAATACAGTTATCCAGTGTAGCACAACAGGTCCGGCATTGACAAAAGCACTGCGCCGAACTAGGATGGGATACGAACAGGCGCCGGCCAAAATGAAAGCCTATCTTGTCCTGCTGGTGGGGGTGGTTTCCATCTCCTTCGCCGCCATCTTTATCCGTCTGGCGGCGGCGCCTGCGCTGGTCATTGCCGCTTACCGCCTGGGCATCGCCTCGCTGGTACTGCTGCCGGTCAGCACAGCAAGGTCGCTGCCGGGGCTGAAAGCGCTGTCCCGGAGTGATTGGGCGCTGGTGCTGCTCTCCAGCCTTATGCTGGCGTTGCACTTCGGCCTGTGGATAACGTCCCTCAGCTATACCTCCATCGCCAGCTCTGTCATTCTGGTGACCTGTCACCCGGCGTTTGTGGCCGTTATCTCCTTTTTCCTGTGGAAGGAAAGGTTGAGCCGGCTGACGGCGCTGGGGATAGTCGTGGCCTTCGGCGGCGTCATTCTGATAAACTTCGCCGGTTTCACCCTGGGTTCCGGGACTCTCTTCGGCGATGTGCTGGCGCTGGTGGCCGGGCTGGCCATGGGCGTCTACCTGATAGTCGGCGGCCAGGTCAGGGCCCGCATCGATATCCTCAGCTATGTTACGCTTGTCTATAGCGGCGCGGCGGTCTGGCTGGTGCTGGCCGCAGCCATCTCCGGCCTCAGCTTCACCGGCTATTCCGAGAACACGTATCTGATGCTGGTATTGCTGGCCATCGTGCCCCAGCTTATCGGCCACTCCAGTTTCAACCTGGCGGTGCGACAGGTTCCGGTGACCTTCGTCTCGGTTTCCATTCTGGGGGAGCCGGTGGTCACCACCCTGCTGGGGTTTTTCATCTTGGGCGAGGTTCCGGCGGCCAAAGAAATCATCGGTGGAGCGCTCATCCTGGCGGGAATTTTCGTCGTGCTGTGGCGCGCGCCGGGATATGTGGGGATGAAGCGCAGGTAGTAAGCTTGCCCGGACCTGCTCCAGGTGGTATCATTTATGGCAGATAGATGAGTATTCCCCTGAAAACGAAGATACTCTACGGGCCGGTGAACTCCAGGAGACTGGGGCGGTCCCTGGGAGTGAACCTCTCCCCCAGGAGCTATAAGTGGTGCTCCTTCAATTGCGTCTATTGCCAGTACGGCTGGACATCGGTATGCGATATGGACGCCGCCGGAAAGACGGAGCTGCCCACCGTCGGTGAGATCGAGGAAGCGCTGGGTATGGTGCTGCGGGAGGATGCGGTGGGGGACATCGATAATATCACTTTTTCCGGCAACGGAGAGCCGACCCTGCACCCGCAGTTTCCCGAGATGGTGACCGCAGCCATCAATCTGAGGGACAGGTTCCGGCCGGAGGCCAGGGTGGGTATCCTCTCCAACTCCTCCACGGTGGGATTGGAGAAGGTGCGCCGGGCACTGGCGGTGCTGGACTTCCGTATTATGAAGCTGGACGCCGGGGACTCGCAGACCTTTGCCTTGGTGAACCGCGCCTGTACCGGGGTGGACTATCAGGCTATTGTGACGGGGCTGAAATCGCTCGGGGAAGTGACCATTCAGGCTATGTTCATCGGCGGACCTGCGCCCGGTACGGGGTGGGGGAGCGTGGATGCCTGGCTGGACAGGTTGAAGGAGATAAAGCCGTCTCTGGTGCAGATATACTCCCTGCATCGGCCGCCGGCGTGGTCGTCACTGGAGGAGGTGCCGCCGGAGAAGTTGCAGGAGATAGGCGTCCGGGCGGAAAAAGAAGCGGGCGTCCCCGTGGACGTAATCGTGGCTGCCCGCCCTTATAACGGCCGGTACGGGCCGCTGGGAAGCTAGCTAATGAAGCTCTTTAAAACAACAAGGAGGTTCAGTTATGGCGGAAGATGCCACCGATAAGGCTTACGAGCTGGGGAAACACTACGAAAGGACCTACCGCGGCTGCAGCCAGTGCGTTATCGCGGCGTTGCAGGACGTTTTCGACATCAGGGACGACGCTATCTTCAAGTCGGCCACCGGGCTGGCCGCCGGCTCGGCGATGTCCGGCGAAGGCAGCTGTGGTGCCTATGTGGGCGGACTTATGGTCCTGGGTGGTCTGGTGGGCAGAGAGAGGGATGACTTCGGCGACCCCGAGGGAGTGCGCTTCAAGACCCATAAGCTGGCGGGCAAGCTCCGCCAGAAGTTCATAGATGAATATGGCTCCATAATCTGCCGCAACATACAGACCAAAACTATGGGCCGGTACTACTATCTGGCCGACCCGCAGGAGTACGAGAAGTTCCACAACGCCGGCGCCCATGACATTTACTGCCCGGAGGTGGTGGGCAAGGCAGCGCGCTGGATGGCTGAGATTATTCGGGAAGAGGACCTGGCCTGAACGTCATTTTTCAGCCTACCCGGCCAGCTCCACCCCGGTTTGGGCGGCTTTTACCGGGGCGGAATTATTGCCGCCAGTAGAGCTTTCGGTTACCCGTCTCAAGGGCTCTCTTGGATTCAATCAGTGGCGCGCCTGGAGGGATACGAGCCCGCACTCCCTGATGCGCGGACGCTGTTTGGCGTGTGCCTGTGGGTAGCGGTCAGGTTGACAAATGGCGGCCTACTCGAATAAAATAATCGATATTTTGTGACAGGTGTCATCATTCATCGGGCTGCGTGGCTGGCCGGCCGGAGCGTCTTGATAATGCCGGGGGAGGCCCGGTCCGGTCGCTGTTCCGAGGAGGGGTATGGACAACCCGTATAGAGTGCTGGGGACGGGACTTTGCGTGGCCGGTGCCATATTTGCGCCCGTGGCGTACTTTCTTATTGGTTCCGTGCCGCTCGCCGGATTCGGCGTTTCGGCTATCATAATCGGCTTTGTATGCATAGCCCTTGCAAATACGCGGCCCTACATCTCTCCGGAAGCGTGCCAGCTTATGCTCAAGACGGGTATGGAGAACACCGCCGCTCTGCTTGAAGAGCTCGGGCTCACGGGCAAAGCCGTGTATTTGCCGTCGGCTATGAGAGACGGACACCCGCAGGCGCTGATACCGCTGGGAGAGGACAGGGACATCCGGCAGGTGAGGGGCAAACTTCCGGGGCGGCTGATAGTGAGGTATGCGGCAGACCCGGAGGCTATGGCCATCGCCGTGACCACTCCGGGGAGCATGAACGTCGATATGCTGGAAGCCAGGCCGGGGCCCACGTCCGATGACATCGCCGCCGCGGCGAACTATATCCTTACGGGGGTGCTCGACATCGCAAGGTCGGTGGAAGTGAACATGGCGGATGGGCGGGTGGAGGTGGACGTCGCCGGCGCCAGTCTCCAGTATGAGGATATATGGTATCATCGTTGTCTGGGCAGCCCGATAGCCTCCATTATGGCGGCCATATGCAGCGAGGCCCTGCAGAAACCGGTAAGAATCACAGAGGAGAGCAGTAGCAAGGGCAGAGCCCGGATTGTGCTCGAGGCGCTATCATGAGGATATACAACCGTTACGTGGTAACGCTGACCATTGCCGCCTGCCTGGTAAACATAGTGCTGGCTTTTCTGGGGCAAAATGACCTCGCCGTCTACTTCATCGTTAACTTCATCGTCTACCTGGCGGTTACACTGCTTTACGTGCACTTCAGCCCCAGAGTCAGGAGGGCGCTGGATACTATCAGCATCGTGCTGGTGGCCGGCTTCACGGTGACCGTGGCCATCAAAGCGCTGGAGATTTTGTCCGGTTGAAGATATTCAGGACCATATTCAACAGCAGAGCCGGGAAGATAGCTCCGCTGCTCATCGCCTGCCTGGCGGCCTTTTTCCTCATCGTTCCCCTGGAGCACATGCTGGAGGGAAAACCTCCCCCGGTTGTCCCGCCGCCTCATCAGGACCCGGAAACGGCGCAGGAGATGCTGGGCGCCGCTCACCCTCCCTTGCTTTCTTCCGAGTTCTTCAACCTGATGCTCCGGGTGAATTCGGAGGCGGAGGTAGAAGCTCTGCTCGGACGGCTGCCCGCCTTTCCCCGTAACTTTGAGTTCGGCGCGGCCCTGAAGCTGGCGATAGAAGACCTCACCGTTTCCGGCCTGGACGTTTCCCGCCTCTGGGTGCAGGTACACGATGTCGTGGGCGACCTTGAGGCGCTCAGGAAGGAGTTCCGTCTGGCCGAGGCCGTTTACCTGACGGCGGAGACCGAGGCGCAAATAGCACAGGCCCGCAGCGGCCTCCAGGAGATGAAGCTGACCGCAGCGACCATCAGCGAGGAGCTAAAGGCCTCGCCTGCGGCGTGGAGGAACCTGGAGCCGTCCTATGACCGCATGATAGCGATAATCGACAGGATGACGGATATGCTCGACCTGCGCCGGGAGGCCCTGGCTTTCGATGCCGGCCCCGGTGAACAGCAAACGAGTGTTACCCTGCATGTAGAACCCGCGGCCGCGTGGGTCGGCGAGACCGTCCGCGTCAGGGGAACGCTTGCCTCGGAAGGGCAGGCCCTGCCGCACCGGGCAATTGACATCGCCGTGAATGGCTCCCGGCAGGTCACCGTGGAGACGGACGCCCGGGGGGATTACCGCAGTACGCTGGTGCTCCCATACCTGTACGTGCCGGCACTGGACCTGCGGGCGCTCTATTCTCCCGAAGAAACGGATGCGGGCCGCTACGCGCCGTCATTAAGCGAGGTGAGCCGGCTGAAAGTCCTGTTTTATGAGACCGGGCTCAAGGCGGCCGCCGGCGAAAAAGCTTATCCGGGTCTGAAGACCACCGTAAGCGGGGAAATAGACTACGGAACGTCTCCGCCTGCGGGGGAGAGGGAGGTGGAAATCTCCCTTGATGATGTTCCTGTCGGCAAGGTGGCGGCGCAGGCAGCGTTCAGCCGGGAAATCGAAATAGACCCGGCGGCGGAGGAGGGCGAACACGTTATCACGGTATCCGTTTTGTCGGGAGGAAGGTACGCGCCGGCGTCTGCCACGGCCTTTCTTGATATAACCAGGGAAACCCCGGTCCTGGACGTCAGCATACCCCCCGTGGTGCTTGTACCGGGTGGGGGGGTGGAACTGCGGGGCGAGCTGCATTCCGCCTTTGGTCCGGTGGCCGGCGCCGCCATCACCGCGACACTGGACGGAACTGGCACGGAGGCGGTTACCCTGGAGGACGGCAGTTTCGCTGTTGAGGTGAGGCCGGCCGTCGGTTTCGGCGTGGCCGGTTCCCGCGACCTTGCGATACAGGTCTCCCCCCGCGAGCCCTGGCACGCCCCGCTTCGCACCACCAGCGGCATTCTGGTGGTGAACGTGGTGAGCTCTGCCGGAATTGTCCTGGCGCTGGTGCTGCTGGGGATTTACCTGCCGGGGCGGTTGAGGAGATGGCGGACGAACGTGGTAGAGAACCCGGCGCCCGCAACGGCGCCGGCCGGGGAACCGGGGCACAGCAGTGAAATGCTGACTCCCGGCGCCGCCGGGCAGGCGGTGGGTGACCCGCGCGCCAGGATATTTCACTGGTACCGCCTGACCGCCCGGTGGGTGGGGAGAGTGACCCGTATTTTCCTGCAGCCGCAGCAGACACTGCGGGAGTTCGCCGGGGAAAATGCGCGCGTGCTTGGCGTGGGCGCCAGATATTTCGTCCGGCTTACCGCCACCGTGGAGAGGGTGCTCTACTCGCCCTACGTGCCCACCAAGAATGACGTTGAGAAGAGCCGCCAGCTGTGGCGCAGTACGGAGCGGGAAGTCGAAATACGGAAAGCGCCTGCGCAGCAGGGCCCGGCCGCTGCAGGGGAGACGGCAGTAGCCGGCCAATGGAGAGTGTGGGGGCCCCCTGCCGGATGGCTCCGGGTCGTGTTTATGCTGGCGGTAACCTATTACGCCTGCGTCCTGCTTTTTCTGCTGGCACTGTTGCTGGCAGCAGCATCCCGGTGAGCATGCGGGCGGTAAATCTTTGCCTGGAGGAATAGCGACCGGTGACCGGGGAGAGGATTGAAAATTGAGGACGTACAGCATCCTGGCCGGAGTGGTGGCCGTGGTATCGGTCATTTCCGTGCTCTGTATATGGTTCTATCCCTCGGAGCAGGACTTCATGGCCAGCAACCCGATGTGGCAGGGCATCAAAGACTTCTCCCGCGAGTTCGGCGCCGGGACCGCGTACTCCCTTGACGACCTCCCGGAGTCACCGGAGGGGACGATTCTGGTAGCCATTCCCTATCTCCCCTATACCGAAGGAGAGCTTGCCGCCATCGAGCGGTTCGTGAAAGCCGGCGGCGCCCTGCTGCTGCTGGATGATTTTGGCTATGGCAACCGCCTGCTGGCGCAGCTCGGGGTGAGCGCCCGTTTCAGCAATACTCCCCTGCTGGACCCGGTCTTCTGCTACCGGAACCAGTATATGCCGCGCATAACGGAGTTCATCCCGGCGATAAAGGACACCGGCGTACGCGTGCTGATGCTGAACCACGCCACGGCGCTAACTGGCGTTACGGAAGCGGAGGCAATCGCGTGGTCTTCCGGGGCCAGTTTCCTGGACCTGGATGGAGACGGGCAGTGGAGCCGGGAAGAGCCGGCCGGCCCGTTTGCGGTGGCGGCCAGGTTGCGGCTCGGTCGGGGAACGCTTGCCCTCGTATCCGACCCGAGTATAATAATAAATGCCATGCTGGGTCAGGATGATAACTACGATTTTCTGCGCTACCTGACGCGCCGTGAAAGCGAACAGCAAGGGATATTGGTGGATGTCTCGCACCTGGGAGGCGCGCCGCTTGACGCCTCGAAGGTGAGGCTGGCCGGGATACGGCGGGCACTGTCAAATCCGTATGGATTGCTGGGAATCACGGCGGCGATATTCCTGGTGGTGTCCAGATACACGCTCAAGAACAAAAAGGAGACAGGCGATGGATAGTGCCACAAGGGCGGCCGAGCTTTACGAAAGGATACTGGCCGAGATATCCAGGGCGGTTATAGGCAAAGATGACGTCAAAGAAGCGCTGATGCTGGCCCTGCTGACCGGCGGGCACGTGCTGATAGAGGGCCTGCCGGGCACGGCAAAGACCAAGCTGGCGAGAAGCTTTGCGGAGGCGATAGGCGGGCAGTTCAAGCGGATACAGTTCACCCCTGATATGATGCCGGCAGATGTCACCGGCTTCTACATCTATTCCCCCACCGGGCAGCCCCGGTTCATCGAGGGGCCCATCTTTGCCAACGTGGTGGTGGCGGATGAGCTGAACCGGACCACCCCCCGGACACAGTCGGCGCTGCTCGAAGCCATGCAGGAACACCAGGTTACCATTGAGACCAGGACCTATCCCCTGGCAAGGCCCTTTATGGTAATAGCTACCCAGGTTGGCACCGGGGCGGAGGGGACTTACCCGCTGACCGATGTTCAGCAGGACAGGTTCCTGCTCCGCGTGGTCAGCCGGTACTCCTCGAAAGAGGAAGAAAAGCGGATAATATCGGACATCGACCGCATTGATGAGCCGGAGACCAGGGCGGTTACCGGGCCTGAGGAAATCAAGGAGTTGCAAAGTCTGGCCACCGGCGTCTATGTTTCACCGGACATCGTTGACTACATCGTTTCGGTAATAGACTGTCTGCGTTCCGACCCGGACGTGCTCTCCGGCCCCAGCATGCGAAGCAGCATCTCGCTTTACAAGTGCGCACGGGTGCTGGCGCTGCTGGACGGACGCGATTTTGTTATTCCTGACGACGTCAAACATCTGGTGCATGCCACCGCCGGGCACAGAATCAGGGTCAAACCCGAGGCGGAGATGGATGATATTACTCCCGCCATGATTCTGGAGAGGGCCCTGGGAAAAGTGGCCGTGCCCAGGCTCGAAGTATGACCATTACCGGTGAGCGTGGTATGAGGGTACTGCTAGGGGCCTACGCGGCTGGCCTGCTGCTGGTGGCCGCTGTGCTTGCGCCTTTGCCCCTGCTGTTTATTCCCCTGGCGCTGCTGGCCTGGTGCTCTTACCTGTGGTGGCGGCCCGTTCATGCCGTCGCGGATTTGCTGACGGCGTACTTCATATTCTTCGCCGCAGTCATAATACTCGCCCCGCATGCCGGGCCCATTTTCTCATTGTTGGTCTCCCTGCCGTTGCTGTGGCTTGTTTTCAAAAGCCTGGAGAAAGCCGGCCGGGTTTTCCCTTGCCGGCAGTCCGGGTACGGGCGGCGTCCGGCAAGTCTTTCTGTGGCGCTTTTTCTGATAGCGGCTTTCGCGCTGGTCGCAGCCCTGCTGCT
>CAZZAU010000044.1:8985-10605 GCA_964652725.1 uncultured Dehalococcoidaceae bacterium
CTGCTGCTGGGCAGTCTGCCGCTGCTTCTGGCCTCGGCTGCGGTGGCCGCTTCCCTGGCAGCTCTGGCCGGAATGGTGCTGCGGCGCTTTCCTCTCAAGCCTGTGGAAGAAGAGCAGGTGAAATGGCGGATGGTGGCGGGGACGGCGGACAGCATCTCGGTCAGGCTGACCCCCGGGACCCGGTGGGGTGGGCTGTTATTCCTGGAGTCGCCTTACCGCTGGCTCAAGGTAAGCCCCGGCGTATTGTCGCTGAACAGCAGCAGTCCTCTTGAGATGAAAATATACCTCCGGCCGGAGCTATCCGGGCCGTCCGTAATCAAGCTCAAGGCATACGCCCTGGACCGCTGGGGGCTTTTTCAGGGCGGATTTGAACTGAAGCCCGTGCGCCTCACCGTCGTTCCCAGGGCGAAATATGCCGCCTGGCTGGCCAGGCAGTACCTCGCCGCCTCCAGGCCGGGGACGCTGCCCCTTGTTTCCAGTGCAGGGGCGCGGAAGCCGGAGTACGGGCTGAGGAGGGGGGTGGAGTACTACGGAAACCAGCTGTACCAGCCGGGCGACAGCCTCAAGAACATCGACTGGAAGCATTCCCTGAAGTACAGCGAGCTGGTGGTCAAGGAATTCGCCGAGTTTCACGGACAGGCGGCCATAGTCCTGGTGAACCTTGCCGTCGGCACGGCAGAAGAAGCGGACCGTCTGGCCTATGATATTATTACCACGGCGATATCGCTGGCGCGCGAGAATATACCGGCGGCGGTGGCCGCCTATGACCACGAGGCGGTGAAGGTGACCACGCCGCCTCTGCAGCCCCGGCAGCTTCTGATAAGGTGCCTCCAGATTGCCCAGGAAATGGTAACCTTTGTGAACCCGGTCAGATACCTGAGTCCGCCGGACATTGCCCGTCTGAGGGCCAATATGGGCCGCATCCGTCTGGCGCAGGGCAGCGCGTCCCGGGTGCTGGCGCAACTGCTGGAGATGGAGTACAGAAGCCTCGGTGACGCGGCGAGGCTCAGTCCAGCAGCAAAGGCACTCGCGGCGGTGCTGGGCAGGGTGGACAGGCGGTCCAACCTGGTGATTATCTCGCAGCACAACCATGACTCCGATGCTCTGGCATTCATCCGGTACCGTTCTTCCAGGGCGGGAAACGCAGTGCTCACAGTACGGGAGCGGCACAAAGTTGACAGAGGAAGGGGCGATGGTTTCTAATCTGGCAGGAGGTTTGCACAGATGGATACAGGACTGAAAGGTAAGATAGCCCTGGTGACCGGAAGCGGCAGCGGCCTGGGTCGGGCAATCGCGCTGGGTCTGGCAACGGAAGGCGCAAACATTGCCGTCAATGACGTGAACCGGGAAAACGCAGAAAACACCGCCGCTGAGATAAGCGGTCTGGGCAGCCGGGCGATGGTGGCCCTCGGCAGCGTGGCCGATGAAGGAGAAGTGGGGGCTATGGTGGCCGGAATCGTGGGGGGTTGGGGAGGCATCGATATCCTGGTCAACAATGCCGGCACCACCAATCACCTCCTCATCGATGATACGGACAAGGCGGAGTTCGATCGCGTATTGGCGGTCAACATCGGCGGGGCCTTCAACTGCTGCAAGGCGGTAATACCCACGATGAGGCAG
>CAZZAU010000045.1:0-6079 GCA_964652725.1 uncultured Dehalococcoidaceae bacterium
GGGAGGCCACGTTGACGATGGCGCCGCCGCCGCCCCGCTCCATCATATGCTTGAGCACGGCCTGGCAGCAGTAGAAGACCCCCGTAAGGTTAACCCCGATGGTGTGCCGCCAGTTCTCCGCCGTCACTTCCAGGAAGGGCGCCGGAGCACTCACCCCGGCATTGGCTATCAGGTAATCCACGCGTCCGAACCCGGCCACCGCTTTTTGGACCATATCGTCCACCTGTTGCCGGTCGGAAATATCGGCGGTGACGGGCAGGCAGCGCACTCCGTAAGACTCTATCTCCTGCGCCACGCTTTCCAGGCCCGTCCAGCCCTCCTGTTTTTCGTTCTCCGGAAGCTCTTCCGGGGCGCGGTAACGCCCGTTAATAACGACGTCGGCGCCATCCCGGGCGAAGCGGACGGCGGTGGCGTGGCCGATGCCGAACTTGCGCGCCGCTCCGGTCACCAGAGCTACTTTGCCTTTGAAATCGTACATGCTGCCCTCCCTGTTACGGTACCAACAAACGAATGTTACCATATTAGCACAGGGCTATAGGCAAGTCCAGACAGCCAAACTTGCCACGATTAACGCACAGGCTTTAAAATAGAGAGCGTAAAAATCGAGAACAAATCGAGGAGCAATCAACTGATTATGAAAAAACGCGTCTTCTCCGGCATCCAGCCTACCGGCGATATCCACATCGGCAACTACCTGGGGGCCATCCGGCGCTGGGTGGAGATGCAGCGGGAATATGACTCCATCTTCTGCGTGGTGGACCTGCATGCCATCACCGTGCCCCAGGACCCGAAGATACTCAGGGCCAAGACCAGGGAGGTGGCGGGGCTGCTCATCGCCTCCGGCATCGACCCGGAGGCGGCCGCCCTGTTCGTGCAGTCCCACGTCAGCGCCCACGCCGAGCTGACCTGGATACTGAACTGCTTCATCCCTATGGGCTGGATGCGGCGTATGACCCAGTTCAAGGAAAAATCGGAGAAGCAGAAGGAGGAGGTTAGTACCGGCCTCTTCGATTATCCGGCGCTGATGTCGGCGGACATCCTGCTGTACCAGACCGACGTGGTGCCTGTGGGGGAGGACCAGAAGCAGCATGTGGAACTGGCCCGTGATACCGCCCAGCGCTTCAACAGTCTCTACGGGCAGACGTTTACCCTGCCCGTGCCGCTGATACCGGAGGAGGGCGCACGGATTATGAGCCTGGACGACCCGTCCCAGAAGATGAGCAAGAGCGAAGAGCAGCCGGGGCGGGCCATCTACCTGCTGGATTCCCCCGATGACATCCGGGGCAAAATCATGCGCGCCACCACCGACTCGCTGCGGGAGATACGCTTCGACGAGAGCCGTCCCGGTATCAACAACCTGCTGGTCATCTATGAGCTGTTCAGCGGGCGGAGCCGGCCGGAAATCGAGGCGCAATTTGAGGGGAAGGGCTATGCCGACCTCAAACGGGAAATGGCCGAGGTGGTGGTGGAGGGGCTGCGTCCCCTGCAGCAGCGCTACCGCGAGATCACCGCCGATGCCTCTTCACTTGAGGCGTTGTTAAAGCGTGGGGCGGACAGGGTCAGGCCCCTGGCCGAGAAGACCCTGGGTGGCGTCAAAGATAAGGTGGGGCTGGGATAACCCGGCCACCCTTATTATCTATCATTCTCTATCCCTTGATGACTCCCATGGGCCTGGTTCTGGCCACGATTCTGGAGATGCCGGCGCTGTGCGCCACTCCCACCACCGAGGTAACGTCCTTGTATGCTGGTGAAGCCTCTTCGGCCAGACCGGACATGCTGCCCGCCCGCACCGTTATGCCGCGGGAGGTCAGCTCGTTGAGGATATCCCGTCCGCTGAGGTGTTTCTTGGCCGCCGCCCGGCTCTGCAAGCGTCCGGCGCCGTGGCAGGTGGAGCCCCAGGTCTCTTTCATGGCCTGCTCGGTGCCCACCAGCACATAGGACATCCTGCCCATATCCCCCGGGATAAGCACAGGCTGGCCGATGCCGGCATACTTTTCTGGTATATCCGGGTGGCCGGCAGGGAAGGCGCGGGTTGCCCCCTTGCGGTGCACGCATAGTGTCATCTTCCGGCCGCCTACCTGGTGTGTCTCTATCTTGGCGATGTTGTGGCAGACGTCATAGACCAGTTCCAGGCCGGCTTCGGCATCGCACTTGCCCAGCACCCGGCAGAAGGCCTCTCTTACCCAGTGGGCGATGCACTGGCGGTTGGCCCAGGCGTAGTTGGCCGCGCCGCGCATGGCGGCCAGGTAGGACTGGCCCTCCGGCGACTTTACGGGGGCACAGGCGAGCTGGCGGTCCGGCAGCTCGATGCCGTATTTGGGCATTGCCCGCACCATCTCCTTGACGTAGTCGTCGGCCACCTGGTGTCCCAGCCCGCGCGAGCCGCAGTGGATATAAAGCACCACCTGGCCTTCCTGTTCCAGGCCCATACTTCTGGCAGTCTCCGGCTCGTAGATTTTGTCCACCACGGCCACTTCCAGAAAATGGTTCCCCGAGCCCAGGGTGCCCAGCTGGGGAGCGCCCCGCTCTTTGGCGCGGCCGCTCACCTTGTCCGGGTCCGCCCGGGGCATCTCTCCGTTCTCCTCCGTGGTATTCAGGTCATCGGGCCGGCCGAAGCCCTTTTCCACCGCCCAGCGTGCCCCTCGGGCCAGTACCCGGTCTATCTCTCCCGCCTTGAGGCGTATCTTGCCCCTCGAGCCCACGCCGGAGGGAACGCTCTCGTACAGGGCGTCCACCAGTTCCTTGATGCTGGGACAGACCTCCTCCGCGGTCAGGTTGGTGCGCAGCAGCCGCACCCCGCAGTTGATATCGAAGCCGACGCCGCCCGGCGAGACCACCCCGCCGGCCTCAATATCCACGGCGGCCACCCCCCCGATGGGGAAACCGTAGCCCCAGTGGATGTCCGGCATGGCCAGCGAACTGCCCACTATGCCGGGCAGAAAGGCCACGTTGGCCACCTGCTCCGGGGCCTGCTCTTCTTTGATTTGCTCTATCATTGGGGAGTCAGCGTAAATGATACCGGGGACCCGCATGCCCTGCTTGTAGCTTTTGGGTATGCGCCAGCGGTACTCATCTATTTTCTCCAGCGGCCCGTTCCATTTTGCCATAGCCACACCTCCTAGACGTCAAAGATAACCCTGACCTGGTTCTTCTCCCGGTCTACTTTCAGCATATGGTAGGTGGCGGATTTGACCCCCATCTTGACCTGGTGGCGGGAGGGGTCATAGGGTTCGCCGTGGCAGACTGCCCGCAGATGAGTCTCGGAGAATTCCTGTATATCGAACCTCTTGCACAGCATCCCCTCCGTATCGAACAGGAAGACCAGGTGGTTAAGCCATTCAAAGAGCAGGGCCTCGGCATCGGCCTCATCTATTTCTATCTGCCGGGACTCCTTTTCCCGCACCGCTTTAAGTTCGGCGATGATGGAGAACGTGCCGTAGGCGGCGTTGGCGAACGCTTCCGCCAGGTCCTGGCCGTAGGCCACCAGTCCCGCGTCAGCAGTGTGTTCGATGAGACGGAACCGCCGCATAGCTCTCCTCCAGTGGCGCTCCTGACGCCATATCCAACATACCTATTATAGCCCATCGGGGCTGACGCGGAAAAACGGCCGCCGTGAAACTTGAATTAAGAAGCTATCCAATGTATCATTTAATGCAAAACCACATTGAAATCTGGCAGGAGACGCGATGACTTTACCCAACTATGACATCAGTGACCCGGCGCTGGCGGAAAGCGGCAGACAGCGTATAGAGTGGGCCTCAAGGCAAATGCCAGTGGTGGGGCTCATCGCAAAGAGGTTCGGCAGGGAGAAACCGCTGCAGGGAATCAGGGTCTCGGCGTGCCTTCACGTTACCACCGAGACGGCCAACCTGGCGCTGGCTTTGAAGGAGGGTGGGGCGGACCTGGTGCTGTGCGCCTCCAATCCGTTGAGCACACAGGATGACGTGGCCGCCGCCCTGGTGGACTATGGTGTTCCCACCAATGCCATCAAGGGAGAAGATGACGCCACCTACTACAAACACATCAATACGGCTCTGGACCACCGCCCTCAGCTCACCGTGGATGACGGGGCGGACCTGGTGACCACCCTGCATACCAAACGCAGTGACCTGATAAGTAACGTCATCGGCGGGACGGAGGAGACCACTACGGGCGTGGTGCGCCTGCGCAGCCTGGCCGGGGCGGGAAAGCTGCGCTACCCCATAATCGCCGTGAACGATGCCCAGACCAAATACCTGTTCGATAATCGCTACGGCACCGGCCAGAGCACCATAGACGGTATCACCCGGGCCACCAATCTCCTGTGGGCGGGAAAAAGGGTGGTGGTCTGCGGCTACGGCTGGTGCGGACACGGTGTGGCCCTGCGCGCCAGGGGACTGGGGGCGCACGTGGTCGTGACCGAGGTGGAGCCAGTGCGGGCGCTGGAGGCGGTAATGGACGGCTTCGAGGTGATGCCGCTCCTGGAAGCCGCCCGGATAGGAGACGTGTTTATCACCATCACCGGCGACAAGGGCGTAATCGACCGGCCTCACTTTGAGGTGATGAAGGACGGCGCCATCCTGGCCAACAGCGGGCATTTCAACGTGGAGATAAATATACCCGCCCTGCAGGCATTGTCCTGCGGCAGGCGGCGATTGCGGGAGTACGTTGACGAATACTCGCTCGCTGACGGCCGCCGTCTCTACCTGCTGGGGGAAGGCAGGCTCATCAACCTGGCCGCAGCAGAGGGGCATCCGGCCAGCGTTATGGATATGAGTTTTGCCAATCAGGTCTTGTGCCTGGAACACCTGGCCCGGGAAGGGAAAGCGCTGGACCCGGACGTCTATCCGGTGCCAGAGGAAATAGATAAAAAGGTAGCCCGCCTGAAGCTGGAGGCGATGGGCATCCGCATAGATGCGCTGACGCCGGAGCAGCAGGCATATCTGACCGCATGGGAAGAAGGAACCTAGGCGGGCCGCCGCGATATGGAAGGGAGATAAAGATGACCAACAGCTTTGCCAGTTCGTCGAAATACCTGCTGACCTCGGAGTCGGTCACCGAGGGGCACCCGGACAAGCTGTGCGACCAGATTTCGGATGCCATCCTGGATTCTATTCTGGCCAAGGACCCCTACGGCCGGGTGGCCTGCGAGACCGCGGTAACCAATGGCCTGGTGATGGTTCTGGGCGAGATCAGCACCCTCTGCTATGTGGAGATTCCGCAGATAGTGCGGGAGGTGGTGCGCAGCGTAGGCTATGTGCGGCCGGAATATGGCTTCGAGTACCAGTCCTGCGGCGTGCTGGTTTCCATCAATCAGCAGTCTCCGGATATTGCTGGAGGCGTGGACAGGTCAAAGGAAGCTAAAGAGGGCTCCGCCGACGAGCTGGACCGCATCGGGGCGGGGGACCAGGGTATGATGGTGGGCTTCGCCTGCACGGAGACGCCGGAACTCATGCCTCTGCCCATCGCGCTTTCACACCGGCTGTGCCAGCGCCTGGCGCAAGTCAGGAAAGATGGCATCCTGCCTTATCTGCGCCCCGACGGAAAATCACAGGTCACGGTGGAGTACAGCAACGGTATGCCGAAGCGGGTGACCAGCGTGGTCATCGGCGCCCAGCATGACCGGGATATAGAGTGGAAGCAGATAGAAAAAGACATCATCGAGCACGTGATAACGCCTGTCATCCCCGTTTCGTTCATTGATAGGGGCACGGAGTATTACGTGAACGCCACCGGCAGTTTCGTGGTCGGGGGGCCGGTGTCCGATACCGGTTTCACCGGAAGAAAGATACTGGTAGATACCTATGGTGGCATCGCCCGGCACGGCGGCGGCTGTTTTTCCGGCAAGGATCCCACCAAGGTAGACCGCTCGGCGGCCTATGCCGCCCGGTACGTGGCCAAGAACCTGGTGGCCGCCGGGCTGGCGGAGCGGGTGGAGCTTCAGGTTTCATACGTTATCGGCGTGGCCCATCCCCTGTCCGTCTCCATCGAGACCTTCGGCACGGGCAAGGTAGAGCAGGACCAGCTGTGCGACCTCGTGACCAGGCATTTCGACCTGCGGCCGGGGGCCATCATCCGGGACCTTGACCTGCGCCGGCCT
>CAZZAU010000045.1:6089-10405 GCA_964652725.1 uncultured Dehalococcoidaceae bacterium
TATTTACCGCTCCACCGCCTGCTACGGTCACTTCGGCCGCACCGATATCGACCTCCCCTGGGAGAGGACGGACAGGGCTGAGATGCTGCGCAAGGAGGCACTGGGGGACTAGGCCGGCGCCCGGGGCAATCAATCCAGGCGGCTGCGGGAGTCTGGAAGGGCGAAGCCCCTCTTTGTGAGCCTTTTTGGTGGGGGAGTTGGAAAAGGAAAGGTTGCCCCAGGAACGGTTAATTTGGGGGAAAAGGGGAGGCTGGTGGCGAGCCGGTGCCGGGGCAATCAAAGTAATGTGGGTGCCTGAGAGGGGCGCAGCCCCTCTTCCCAACCCCGGGTGGAGGGAAAAGGAGGAGTTCCTGATACAGCGGAGGCATTGCGCTAAACCATGATAGTGGAGATGGAAAGAGGGGTGGGGGTCGAGCACGTAGACGGGGTGGTGCAGCGGGCCAAGTCCCTCGGTTTTCAGGTACAACTGAACTTGGGCACGGACAAGGTGGTGGTGGCCATTCTGGGTGGTGATACCGGCAAGGTGCCCACGGATGCTTTTGCCGTGCTCCCCGGTGTGGCCAGCGTTACCCGCATCATGAAGCCCTACAAGCTGGCCTCGCGCGAGTTCAAGACGGAAGATACCCGGCTGAACCTTAAGGGCGTGGATATCGGGGGCCGGCGGGTGGTGGTAATGGCCGGTCCCTGCGCCGTGGAAAGCGAGGCCCAGTTGATGCAGGTCGCCGAGGCGGTGAAGACGGCCGGGGCTGCCGTGCTCAGGGGAGGCGCTTTCAAGCCGCGCACTTCCCCTTTCAGCTTCCAGGGACTGGAAGAGACGGGACTGGAGCTGCTGGCTGAAGCGCGCAGACAGCTGGACATACCGGTGGTAACCGAGGTGGTGGACCCTCACGATGTGGACCTGGTGGCCGGCACGGCCGATATTCTGCAAGTGGGCGCCCGAAATATGCAGAACTTCGCTTTGCTTACGGAGCTGGGAAAACGGAAATGCACTGTACTTCTCAAGCGTGGTTTCTCTTCCACCGTCACGGAATGGCTGACCGCCGCCGACTATCTGCTCGCCAATGGTGATGCCCAGGTTATCCTTTGCGAGAGGGGGATAAGGACCTTTGAAGACAGCGTCCGCTTCTCCCTGGACATATCTTCCATTCCGGTGGTGAAACGCTACAGCCACCTCCCCTTGATAGTTGACCCCAGCCACGCTGCCGGCCATTACACGCTGGTGCCGGCGCTGGCCCGGGCGGCAGTGGCCGCAGGCGCCGACGGACTGCTGATCGAGGTCCATCCCAATCCCAAAGAAGCCCTGGTGGACGGCCTGCAATCACTGACTTTTTCCGATTTCGCCCGGCTGATGCAGGAGCTCAAGACGATAGCGGAATCGATAGGCCGTTATATTTAGGCATTGCCGGGAGCAACCGCTTCCGGAGCCGGCAGTCTAAAGACTTTCTATCGGAAGGAGCTACGCTGATGGAATCGAGAATCAAGTTCGGCACCGATGGCTGGCGCGCCATCATTGCTGAGGACTTCACGTTTGATAACGTGCGGGCGTGCGCCCAGGGCGTGGCCGAATATCTCAAGCAGTCAGGAATGGCTGACAGGGGATTGCTCATCGGCTACGACACTCGCTTTGCTTCAGAGGACTTCGCCGCGGCCGCCGCGGAGGTGTTGGCGGGCAACGGCATAAAGACATATCTCTGTGAAAAGGCCACCCCCACTCCGGTGGTGAGCTACGGCGTGCTGGTCAAAAAGACGGCGGGGGCCATCATCATCACCGCCTCCCACAATCCGGGCATCTGGAGCGGTTTCAAGTACAAGAACCAGCACGGGGCAAGCGCGCCGGTGGAGGTCACCGCCCCCATAGAGGCCAGTATCCAGGGGGTGCTCACCTCCGGACAGATACGCAGGGTGCCGCTCACTGACGCTCTGGCACAGGGACGGATAGAGAAGGTTGACCTGGCGCCGGTGTACAGGGAGCAGGTGGGCAAGCTGGTGGATTTGCCGGCGCTGCGGAATTCCGGGTTGAGAGTGGTGGTGGACTCCATGTGCGGGGCGGGCGCTGGTTATATCAGGGAGTTGCTGCAGGGAGGAAATGTCCAGGTAACGGAGATAAACGGGGAGCGGAATCCTCTCTTTCCCGGGATGGTGCGCCCGGAGCCCATTGCCATTAACCTGGGACTGCTTTCCCGGACGGTGACCGGGGATAAAGCCGGCGTGGGCCTGGCCACGGACGGGGACGCCGACCGTATGGGGGCCATCGACGAGAAAGGCGAATTCTTGAACCAGTTGCAGGTGTTCGCGCTGCTTTGCCTTTACCTGCTGGAAACGAGGGGTGAGCGTGGTCCCCTGGTTAAGACCGTTACCTCCACCAATATGGTGTACCGGCTGGGGGAGATGTTCGGTGTCCCGGTGTACGAGACCACTGTGGGCTTCAAGTACGTGGCTCCTATCATGCTGGAGCAGGACGCGCTCATCGGGGGCGAGGAGAGCGGCGGTTACGGTTTCCGGGGCCACGTGGCGGAGCGGGACGGCATCCTGGCCAGCCTGTATTTCCTGGATATGATGGTGCGCACGGGAAAAACTCCCACCCGGCTGCTGGAGTACCTGTATCAGAAGGTAGGGCCGCACTACTATGAGCGCGCGGACGTGGAGTTCCCCGCCGGCGAGCGGGAGGCTATCCTGAGCCGGGTGAGGGACAATCCGCCCCGCTCGATTCAGGGGGTTCGGGTGACCAGGGTGGACACTGCGGATGGCTTCCGCTTTGTGCTGGAGGACAATTCCTGGCTGCTGGTCAGGTTCTCCGGCACCGAGCCTGTCCTGCGCGTGTATGCGGAGGCGGGCTCGCGGGAGCGGGTGGCCGGATTGCTGGACTGCGGCCGGGAGCTGGCCGGGGTCAAATAGGGCGGAAACAGACATTCTTTCCGGACCCGTTTCGAAACCGCGTGGCAAAAGAAGAGGGGCGCTGCAAGCGCCCCTTTCCTCTTCGTGCTGTGTGCAGTCCTGTTACCGCTTGGTGTACTGCGGTGCTTTACGCGCTCTCTTGAGGCCGGGCTTCTTGCGCTCTTTTACCCTGGGGTCGCGGGTGAGCAGCCCGTTCTGGCGCAGGATGGGTTTCAGGGTCTCGTCGGCTGTCACCAGCGCCCGGGCGATGCCGAGAGAAATGGCCCCGCTCTGGCCGGTAATGCCGCCTCCGTTGACCTTGACCAGGGCGTTGAACTTGCCCAGGGTGTCAGAGACCAGGAAAGGCTCCAGAATGGTGCGGCGGTGCTCCAGGCTGGGGAACAGCTCTTCATAGGGCACCCCGTTGATGATGATGGCGCCGTTCCCGGCCGTCAGCTTCACCTGGGCAACAGCGGTCTTCCTTCTGCCCGTGCCGTGGTAGTAGGCCTGTCTTGTTACCATTTAGCCTCCCCCCTTCTTCTCCTGTGTTTCCGTGGCGATTGGGACCCTGACCTGGGCCAGGTGAGGATGAGATTCGCCGGCGTAGACCTTGAGCTTCTGCAGCATCCTGGCACCCAGCCTGGTGCGCGGCAGCATGCCTTTAACGGCGTGCTCCACCACCCTGGGGGGATTGTCCTGCATCAGCTTCTCCAGGGAATAGCTTTTGAAACCGGCCGGGTAACCGGAGTGCCGGTAGTACATCTTCTGCTTCGGCTTGTTGCCGGTTACGGTGACCTTTGCCGCGTTGACCACGACAACGTAGTCACCGCTGTCTAGGTTCCGGCTGAATACCGGTTTGTGCTTGCCCATGAGCAGACCGGCCACGTGGGTGGCCAGCTTGCCCAGAGTCTGGCCCGAGGCATCTATCACGTGCCACTGCCGCTGGATGTCCTTTTCTTTTAGGGTATATGTTTTCAATTTTGTAGCTCCTCCCAGGAATGGGGATAGTTCACCTGCACCAGGCACAGCCCGTGGGCCGGCGCTGTTGGCCAGGCCAATCCGGGCTTTCCGGCCTCCAGAAGGGCGCGGAACCGGTCCGGCGTCATCTTGCCCAGCCCTACCCGTACCAGCGCCCCGACGGTGTTGCGTACCTGGTGAGGCAAAAAGGAGCTCGCCTCTATGCTGAAGATGACCAGGTCGCCGTCTCTGCTTACCCCGGCGCGGTACACGCGGCGCATGGTGTTCTTGACGTGGCTCTCCAGCGCGGTGGCGAAGGAGGCAAAGTCATGCTCGCCGGCCAGGCACTGGCAGGCCTCGTTCATAGCTGAAACGTCCAGCGGCGCAGTAACCAGGTAGGCATAGCGTCTCTTGAGCGGCGAGCGAGCCGGCCGGTTGAGTATGATGTAGCGGTACTCGCGGCTGGCGGCGGCACGGCGCACATT
>CAZZAU010000046.1:0-2300 GCA_964652725.1 uncultured Dehalococcoidaceae bacterium
CGCCGTGGCGCGGATGTTCTGCGATATCCTGCGGCCCGGCGGAGAACCTTTCGATGGCGATCCCCGCTTCGTTTTGAAGCGTAACCTGAAACGGGCGGCGGAACTTGGCTACACCTTCTACGTCGGCCCGGAACTGGAATACTTCTACTTCAAGGACTCGCTCGGCACCGAGCCCCTGGACCTGGGCGGCTACTTTGACCTGACCCCGCGGGACGCCGCCACGGATATGAGGAAGGACACCGTCCTCACTCTGGAGGAGATGGGCATCGGGGTGGAATACTCCCACCATGAGGTCGCCCCCAGCCAGCACGAGATAGACATGAGGTACACGGACGCCCTGACCATGGCGGACAGCGTGATGACCTACCGCCTGGTGGTAAAAGAAGTGGCCCTCAAGTATGGCGTATACGCCACCTTTATGCCCAAGCCGGTCTTCGGCATCAACGGCAGCGGTATGCATACGCACCAGTCCCTCTTCACCGGAGACAAGAATGCGTTCTTTGACCCCGGCGACCCCTACCACCTTTCCAAAACGGCCAAGAGCTTCATCGCCGGCCTGCTCAGATATGCTCCCGAATTCACCTCCATTACCAACCAGTGGATAAACTCCTACAAGCGACTGGTCCCCGGCTACGAGGCCCCGGTCTACCTTTCCTGGGCGCGGCGAAATCGGTCAGACCTCATCCGCGTGCCCGAATACCGGCCGGGAAGGGAGAAGGCCACCCGCGTAGAGCTCCGCTCTCCGGACCCCGCCTGCAACCCCTACCTCGCCTTCAGCGTCATGCTGGCCGCGGGACTGGAGGGTATCGAGAAAGGGTACGAAGCGCCCGAGCCCATAGAAGGAAACGTCTACGAGATGAGCGAAGCGGAGAGGAAACAGAGGGACATCGGCACGTTACCTCCCAGCTTGCTGGAGGCGATACTGCTCACCGAGCAAAGCGAACTGGTACGTAAAGCCCTAGGCGACCACGTGTTCAATGCGTTCATCGAGAACAAGAAGATAGAGTGGGATATGTACCGCACCCAGATAACCGAGTACGAACTGAAAAGGTACCTGCCTATCCTGTAATAAGTCGCGGAGGGGAGGTATGCGCCAGATACGCATTGGAATGGCCCAGATAAATACTACCGTGGGCGATTTCAAAGGCAACCTGGAAAAGATTCTGGGCACCATTCATCGGGCCAGAGGGCTGGGCGTGGAACTGCTCACCTTCCCGGAGCTGGCGGTGTGCGGCTACCCGCCGGAAGACCTGCTATTCAAGCCGCAGTTCATAGAGCAGACGCGCCTGGCCCTTGACCGGGTAATCCAAAGCTCCCATGGCATAGCGCTGGTGGTGGGCTTCGTGGACGCCAGGGAAGACATCTACAACGCCGCCGCCATCATCAACGATGGCCGGCTGGCCGGTATCTACCACAAGATTTACCTGCCCAACTACGGCGTCTTCGACGAAAACCGCTACTTTCAGGCGGGGCGCGAGTTCCCGGTGTATACCATCGCCGGGGTGGGGGTGGGAGTGAACATCTGCGAGGATATCTGGTACGAGGCCGGCCCGGCCACCGCCCAGGCCTATTCCGGGGCCGAGGTCATCGTCAACATCAGCGCCTCGCCATATCACGCCGGCAAAGGAGACGCCCGCCTCCGCATGCTCAGCACCCGGGCCGCGGACAACGCGGCCATTGTGGCCTACAACAATCTGGTGGGAGGCCAGGACGAGCTGGTCTTCGATGGCAACAGCCTGCTTCTGGACGAAAAGGGCGAGCTCATCGCCAGGGGCGAGCAGTTCGCCGAGGACCTGGTCCTGGCTGACCTGGATATAGAGGCCGTCTTCCGGAAGCGCTTGCACGACCCGCGCTGGCGCAAGCAATCACTATTGCTGGAGGAACAGCGCTGCCGGGCCGCCCGCATCGTAGTCTCGGAGGCGCCTTTCGCCGCGGAGAAACCACCCCTCCCGCCCCGGCAGGTGCAGGCGCGCAACCTCCCCGGCGAAATCTATGCTGCCCTGGTGCTCGGCACCGGCGACTATCTGAGCAAGAATGGTTTTCAGAAAGTGGGCATCGGCCTCTCCGGCGGCATAGATTCCAGCCTGGTAGCGGTCATCGCCGCTGATGCCCTGGGGGCAGAAAACGTCACGGCGGTGACCATGCCATCGCAGTATTCGTCTCCGGAGAGCGTCTCGGACGCCGGTAAGCTGGCCCGGAACCTGAGCATCAGGCTGCTCACCATTCCCATAAACAGGCCCTTCCAGAGCTACCTGGAGACACTGGCCGAAACTTTTCAGGGCACAGAGCCCAACATCGCC
>CAZZAU010000046.1:2310-7476 GCA_964652725.1 uncultured Dehalococcoidaceae bacterium
TCGCCGAGGAAAACATCCAGGCCCGCATCCGCGGCAACATCCTGATGGCCCTGTCCAACAAGTTCGGCTGGCTGGTGCTTGCCACCGGCAATAAAAGCGAGATGGCCACCGGCTACACCACCCTTTACGGCGACATGGCCGGAGGGTTCGCCGTCATCAAAGACGTGCCCAAGACCATGGTCTTTGAACTGGCCAAATACCGCAACTCGCTGGCCGGGCGGGACCTGATACCGGAAAGCGTGCTCCGGAAAGCGCCGTCCGCCGAGCTGAGGCCCGGCCAAAAGGATACGGATAGCCTCCCTCCCTATGAGCAGCTCGACCCGGTGCTGACGGCATACGTGGAGGAAGACAAGAGCATCGAACAAATAATCACTATGGGCTTTAACCCGCAGGTGGTCAAGAGGACGGCCCGCCTCGTAGACGGGAGCGAATACAAGCGACGCCAGGCGCCGCCGGGCATCAAGATAACCCCCAGGGCTTTCGGGCGGGACCGCCGCCTGCCTATCACCAACCGCTTCAGGGGGTAGAGCCAAATTGACTCCCCGATTTCCCTGTATACTCTAAAACTCCCCCCAAGAAGTTGAGACTTGACAACCCTATTGGTGGATAGCACAATATCACTATTGTTTTGACGATTTTCTGCAGATATCGAGCACCAGTCTCCGCCTCCGCTACGCACCCTGCGCGTAGAATTTGTTATAATAACACCAGTCTATCTGGCATAAGAGGTGTTTATGGCACAGGCTACCGGCTATGAAACGGAAAGAAAGGTGCTGGCCATCCTCAAAGTCCTGAGTGAATCCACAGAGCCTATGGGCTCCATCAGCATCGCGCGGGAGCTCGAGCGGCACGGCATCTTCCTCAGCGAAAGAGCGGTGCGCTATCATCTGCGCATCACCGATGAGCGCGGCTACACACAGGCAATGGGGCATGACGGCCGCATGCTCACTCCCGAGGGGCTGGAAGAGCTCAAGATGGCGCTGGCCCCGGACCAGGTGGGCTTCATCCGTGAGAAGCTGGAACTGCTCGCCTTTCACACCACTTTTGACCCCCGGACGCGCACCGGCCACATACCCATCAATACCTCATTCATCAACCGGGCTGACTTCAAACCGGCGCTGGAAGCTATGGCTGACGCTTTCCGAGCCGGTATCTGCGTGAGCGACCTCGTGGTCACGGCACCTGAAGGCGAGAAGCTAGGCTCGGTGGTGGTGCCGGAGGGTAAAATCGGGTTCGCCACCGTGTGCAGCGTCATCATCAACGGCGTCCTGCTCAAGGCAGGCATCCCCACCGAATCCCGGTTCGGCGGCGTGCTGGAGATGAGAAACGGCAAAGCCAGACGCTTTGTAGCCATAATCAATTATGCCGGCACCTCTCTTGACCCCTCGGAACAGTATATCCGCGCCCATATGACAACCGTGAGCGAGGCCGCCCGCACCGGCAACGGCAAGCTGCTGGCCAACTTCCGCGAGATACCCGCCCCCGCCCGCAGCCTGGGCCAGGAGGTGATTGCGGCTCTTAGCCATGATGGACCGGCGTTTGAACTGGGCCAGGAGGTGATTGCCTCCCTGAAGGAAGCAGGCATCAACGGCGTCCACGTGCTGGGCAATACTAGCGAGCCCATCTGCCAGATCGCCATCGGCCTCAACCGGGTAGGCATGGTGCTGCTGGGCGGGCTGAACCCGGTAGCGGCGGCGGTGGAGGCCGGTATCAACATCGACAATATTGCCGAAAGCGGTATGGTAGAGTTCCACCAGTTGACCAGCTTCTGGCAGTTGCGCGCATGAGTTACTTTGAGGAGCTGGACCGGATCTGGGGCGGGCAGGATGCCTCCCGCCGGGAGCCCGGTGCGGCCGAGGAACGAATAGCCCGCGCCCGCCGGTGGCTTATCGGCATCGGCGCTTTGGTGCTGTTTCTAATCCTGGCCACCACCGGCAAGAGCGTTTACACGGAGTGGCTCTGGTTTGACAGCCTGGGCTTCGGCAGCGTGTACGCCACCATTCTGACCACCAGGATATGGCTATTCTTTGCCGGTGCCGCCTTCTTCCTGTCTCTGCTGCTCGGCAACCTGCTTCTGGTGCGGCGGCTTTCGGTGCCCGTAGAGGGGGGAGTAATGACGGGGGGCCTGGTGTCATTGCGCCGCACCCTGGATGCGGCCATCCTGGCCATCGCCATCTTCATCAGCATCATTTTCGGGCTGGTGCTCTCCGGACACTGGGAGATGGTGCTCCGCTTCAGCAATGCCGCCGCCTTCGGCGTCACCGAACCATTGCTGGGCCGGGACGTGGGCTTCTATGTTTTCCAGCTGCCCCTGCTGAAATTCGTCCAGGGACAACTGGTCTGGGCGGTGGTCATCCTTTTGCTTTTCACGGCGGCGGTTTACAGCCTGAACATCGCCTTCCGCCGCGCCGCGTTTACCAGGCCAGTTAAAGCGCACCTCTTCATCCTGGGAGCCGCCCTCTTCTTTCTCATCGCGTGGAGCTACCGGCTCAAGATTTTCGATCTGCTCTATTCAGAGCGCGGGGTCATCTTCGGCGCCGCCTACACCGATGTCCACGCCCAGTGGCTGGCCTGGCGGCTCCTTGTCGTGGCAACTATAGTTTCCAGCCTGGTGCTCATCGTGGGCATTTTCCGGCGCAGCCGGCGCTGGCTCTTTGCGCCGGTCATACTGTGGCTCAGCCTGGCCATCATCTTCGGCAGCATCTATCCGGCCATCGTCCAGCGTTTCCAGGTGGAACCCAATGAACTGGCCAGGGAGACGCCCTACATCAAGAATAACATCCAGTTCACCCGGCAGGCCTTTGCCCTGGAGCGCATTGAAGAAAAGGCCATACCGGTTGAGGTCGCTCCCAGCGAAGAGGACATCGCTCAAAACAGCGCCACCGTGAACAATGTGCGGTTATGGGACTACCGCGCCCTCAAAGACACGTACAACCAGATACAGTCCATCCGGCTGTATTATGACTTCACCGACATCGATGTGGACCGCTACCAGATAGACGGCGAGTACCGCCAGGTGCTGCTGGGAGCACGGGAACTCTCTCCGGAGAAGCTCGCCACCCAGGCACAGACCTGGGTTACCCGGCGCCTGCAGTTTACCCATGGCTACGGGGTAGCCATGAGCCCCACCAATGAGGCCAACGAACAGGGATTGCCCATTCTGTGGATCAAAGACGTGCCACCCATAGGCAACTTTAGCCTCGACCGGCCGGAGATATACTTCGGTGAAAAAACGGACAGCTACGTCATCGTCAACAGCCGGGTGGCCGAGTTTGACTATCCCAAGGGGGACACCAATGTCTATACCCGCTACGGCGGCGGCGGTGGCATCAGGTTGAGTTCTTTCCTCCGCAGACTGGCTTTCGCCTGGGAACTGGGTGACCTCAACATCCTCATCAGCAAAGAGCTTACCGAAGATAGTCAGCTTCTCTACCGCCGCAATATCCGCGAACGGGTGAAGCACATTGCCCCCTTTCTGAAGCTTGACAGCGACCCCTACATCGTGGTCAATGAAGGCAAACTATACTGGATTATGGACGCCTATACCGTTTCCCAGCGCTACCCGTACTCGCAGCCCGCTCCGAGCGGGATAAACTATATCCGTAACAGCGTAAAAGCGGTCATTGACGCCTACGACGGCTCGGTCAGTCTTTACCTGATGGAGCCGGACGACGCCATCGCGCGCACATACGCCGGTATCTTTCCCGGCCTCTTCCGTCCCATCGAAGAAATGCCCGAGTCACTCCGCCAGCACCTGCGCTATCCGCTGGACCTGTTCCAGCTTCAAACATCGGTCTACCAGACCTATCATATGCGGGACGCCCGCGTCTTCTACAACCGTGAAGACGTCTGGACCATTCCCGTGGAAACCTATTCCGATGCCGAGCGCAACATGGAACCCTACTACGTCATCATGAGGTTGCCCGGGGAAGAGCAAGAAGAGTTTGTACTCATGCTGCCCTTCACTCCCACCCAGAAGGACAATATGATCACCTGGCTAGCCGCACGCAGCGACGGCGATAAGTACGGCAAATTGATTGCCTTCAATTTTCCCAAAGACAAGCTAGTTTACGGACCCAGGCAGATAGAAGCCCGCATCAATCAGAACCCCGCCATCTCCACCCAGTTCACCCTCTGGGGGCAAAAAGGCTCGCGGGTCATCCGCGGCAACCTGCTGGTAATTCCCATTGAAGATTCCATTCTTTACGTGGAGCCCGTTTATCTCCAGGCGGAAAAGGGCCAGCTGCCGGAGCTCAAACGGGTGATAGTGGCCAGCGGCGATAAGATTGCCATGGAGCCCTCTCTGGCGGAAAGCCTGAACGCCATCTACACCGGTCTCCCCGCCGCTGCCCCCACCCCCAGCACACCGGTCTCCCCACCATCCCAAGAGCTGGCCGAGCTTGCCATACAGGCACAGGAGCACTTCGCCAGAGCACAGGAAGCACTGAAAGAAGGGGACTGGGCGGAATGGGGGGAGGAGCTCAGCCGGATGGAAGAGGTGCTGACCCGGATAGTGGAGTTGGCGGCGCAGTAACCGCGGGCGGAAACCACCGCCGGCCGAGGGGTTGATAAAAGATTTTGTTGGTTACGGCTGGCAGTTGATGCCTCACCCCTGTCCCCTCCCCGGCCGGAATCGCCGGTAAGAAATCACGGGCATTAATGGCTGGAGAGGGGAATCCAGAGGAGAGGGGGACACAAGGAGGCGAATGAAAAAACAACCAGACGCAAACAAAACCTGATAAGAAACCTCTTGCACACCCCTCCCCGGACGGTAGTATAATATTACCAATATATAGACAGCCTAGGTAATTCACGGCATACTGAACGAGACACTGATGGTTGAGAGAAGAGAGCTGGTCAAAGGAAGTGCCGATACTCTGCTGCTGTGTCTGCTCGCCCAGCAACCGATGTACGGGTATCAGATAATCAAGGTGCTGGAGCACCGGAGCCAGGGCTATTTCAAATTCAAGGAAGGCACGTTGTACCCCGCCCTCCACCGCCTGGAAAAATCGGGCCTGGTCGAGGGAAAATGGCAATTGATTGACAACGGCCGCCCCCGGCGGTATTACCATATTACGGCCAGGGGACGCGCCAAAATGAGCACCGAGCGAGGCGAGTGGGCGGATTTCATCAGGGCGCTCAACCTGATATTTCAGCCCGTGATTT
>CAZZAU010000046.1:7486-9994 GCA_964652725.1 uncultured Dehalococcoidaceae bacterium
ATGATGCGTATCTCGTCTGGATCCCGTTCTTCAATGTCAACACTTTCCGGTCCGCCCAGTGACCGCTGCGCTGAACCGTTACCTGGAAGCAGTCAGGGACAATCTGCGGATAGAGACCTCGGCCCGGCGAGAGTTCGTCCAGGAGCTGGAGACGCACCTGGAGGACAGCATCCAGGACCTGAAACAGACCGGGCTGTCCGAGGAAGACGCCACGAGCACCTGTCTGCAGCGTATGGGTCCGGCCACCACCATCGCCCGCCAGATCTATGAAGCTCATGCCCAGGGCAGCTGGAGACAGGCCCTGCTGGCCTGCATGCCTCATCTGCTTTTCGCGCTGCTGTTCACCCTGAACTGGTGGCACCACCTCGGATGGTTGGCCCTGACCCTGGCCCTGGTTATCAGCGCCACCGTATACGGCTGGTGGCACGGCAAACCCACGTGGCTCTTCTCCTGGCTGGGCTACAGCCTCATACCGGTGGCTACCGTAGGGATGGCGCTGCCATACCTGCCCAGAGAGTGGTCTCTGGTCACCATTCCTCTCTACTTCCTGCTGGCACTGTGGTGGCTTTTTTTCCTGGTGATGCAATGCGCCAGGCGGGACTGGTTGCTCAACTCGGTCATGCTCCTGCCGGCCCCCGTAATCGCCGGCTGGGTGCTGACCCTCATTCCGGAGGCCGGGTTGACCGAACAGACGCTGGGGCGGGTTTACTTTTTCGCCCCGTGGGTCGGTTTGAGCTTCTTCATCCTGGCTTTGACCATCGTCGCCTTCATCAGGCTGCGGCAGCGCTGGCTTAGAATCGGCCTGCTGATAATATCCGGCCTGTTCACCCTCACAGTGGTGGCCTACTACGCCGGCGGCAGGCTCACACTGCCCGCCTTTCTCGGTCTCGTTCTGGTAACGTGGGGGCTGTTCCTGGTACCCCCACTCCTGGAGCGCTGGCTGAGGAAAGGAAGAGGGATATTGAAGCAGCGAACCAGCCTCGGTGCACGCCTGAAAAGCTGAGAGAGGAGGACCCCCAACGCGTAAAGCTCCCCCGGCCGCGGTTCCGGCCGAATGTCCCGACCGCAGAACCCCGCCGCGGTACCTGACCCGATGATTATCAAGGCGTTCTCGGCCATAGTCATCGCCTACCTTCTGGGGTCGTTTCCTTCCGCTTACATCGCAGGTAAGCTGCTCAGGGGAATTGACATCCGCAAGATAGGCAGCCGCAACCTGGGCGCATTGAGCGTGGCGCGGGAAGTGAGCCCCTGGGCCGGCCTGCTTGTCCTTCTTGCCGATATGGGCAAGGGGGCCCTGGCCGTGGTGGTCGCCCGCTGGCTCGAGTTGCCGCTGCCCGCAGTGCTCGGCGCCGGCATTGCTGCCGTGGTGGGACATAACTGGCCCGTCTTTCTGGGTTTCAGCGGAGGTAAAGGAGCCGCCACCGCCACGGGTACCGTTATCGCCCTGGCGCCTCTGCAAGGCGGCATTAGCCTGGCGGTGATGGTCCTGGCTCTCATCGTTACCAGCAACGGCCGCCTGGCCATCGCCGTGGGGCTGGGGGTGTTCCCTGTGCTCGTCTGGCAGATGGATGGGCCGGGTTTGCTCATCATTTACGCGCTGGTGCTGCTGGTATTCCTGGCCATCAGAGCCCTGCCCGGCGCCCGGGAAACCGTGGCCGAAAAGGGCGAGAAGCAGAGCCTGCTCTTTGACCGCGAGTACCATTTCTGGCAACGCAGGAAAAGCAAGTGAACAGAGTGGCTATTGTTACCGACACCACCGCCTGCATCCCTCAGGAGCAGGTAGAGCAATATGACATCGAAATTGTGCCGGTGCACCTCGTCTTTGAGAACCGCACCTACCGCAACGGCGTAGACATCACCGCCACCGGATTCTACGATCTTCTCCGCCGGGCGGACAGGCTGCCGGTCACCTCCAGCCCCTCACCCCAGCTCTACCTGGAGGCATACCGCAGAGCCAGCCGGCGGGCGCAAACCATTCTATGCATCACCGAGCCATCCCGCTTCAGCGCTATGTTTAACGCCGCCTCGCTAGCCCGGGACAACGCCGCCGAAGCGCTGCACGGCGTCTCCATAGAGGTGCTGGACTGCAAGACCGCTGCCGCGGGTCAGGGGCTGGTGGCCCTGGCGGCTGCCCGGGCAGCCGCCGCAGGACTCGACCTACCGGCAACGAAGGCCGCCGCAACCCATGTCATGGAGCGGGTGAACCTGTTCGCCACCCTGGATACCCTGCGCTACCTGGCCAAGGGCGGGCGCGTGCCCCAGGCAGCCGCACTGCTCAATTCAGTGCTCAAAATCAAACCCATTTTCAACCTCCACCACGGCACCGCTCGCACCGTGGCCCTCCCCCGCACCATGAATGCAGCCATAGCAAAAATTCTGAAACTGATGGAGAAGAACGTGGTCAGCGGGCATTCCTTGCACGCCGCCGTCATGCACGCCGACGCTCCGGAAAGGGCGGAGAAGCTGCGAGACCTCATTGCGGCCCGGTTCGACTGCCGGGAGCTCTTT
>CAZZAU010000047.1:0-1839 GCA_964652725.1 uncultured Dehalococcoidaceae bacterium
AGGTGGAACGGTTGTCTGCAAAAGCCCGCAACAAGGGCGTCCGCTGGTACCTGGACCTGCCCCTGGGCGTCCATCCCGAGGGCTACGACACGTGGTGCGAAAAAGAGCTTTTTGTTCACGACGTTTCTGCCGGAGCGCCGCCGGACCCCGGTTTCGGCGCCGGGCAGGACTGGATGTTTCCTCCCCTGCACCCTGCCAGGATGCGCGAACAGGGCTACCGCTATGTCATCGCCTACCTGCGGCACCACCTGCGGCACGCCGGCATTCTCCGCATCGACCATGTGATGCAGTTGCACCGGCTCTTCTGGATTCCGCGCGGGCTGGAGCCGGGCAAAGGTGTCTACGTCCGCTATCCTGCCGAAGAGCTCTATGCTATCCTGGCACTGGAATCGCACCGCCACCAGGCTATCATCGTCGGCGAAGACCTGGGCACTGTGGCCCCCGAGGTAAGGCCGGCAATGTCACGCCACGGCCTGCACCGGATGTACGTTCTGCACTATGAACTGGCCGGCGAGGAACCCCTGCACCACCGGGTACCCCGGCACGCGGTGGCCAGTCTCAATACGCATGATATGTCGCCCTTTGCCTCCTTCTGGCAGGGCCTGGATATCCGGCAGAGAGAACAGCTTGGCCTCCTGACTCCTCCGGCCGCAAAGAAAGAAACCCGGGAACGCCAGGTCATACGGAAATTCCTGGTCTCCTTTCTGGGCCGGAGAGGCCGGCTCAAGAAGGAGGCGGACGCTTTTGCCGCACTCAAGGCCTGCCTGGCCCACCTGGGTGCCAGCCCGGCGCGCTTCGTCCTGGTGAACCTGGAAGACCTCTGGGGAGAGACGCAACCCCAGAATGTCCCCAGCACCACGGCAGAATACCCTAACTGGCGCCGGAAGGCGCGCCACTCCTTCGATTCCTTTTGCCAGTCGCCTGCTGTTACTGGTACACTGAGGCTGGTAGACAGCCTGCGCAAGGGAAAAGCCGCCGATATAGAGGACATTGATGAATCCACAGGCAAACCTCGGGGCCACTAGCCTCGGCGATGGCCGGTGCCACTTCCTGGTCTGGGCACCCAATGCCCGGAAGGTAGACGTTCACCTGGTACGCCCGGCAGACCGGATCTGCGCCCTGGAAGAAGCCGGTTGTGGCTACTACTACCGGCTGGACGGAACAGCGGAGTACGCTGACCCAGCCTCCCGCTACCAGCCCCGGGGTGTGCACGGGCCGTCAGGCATAGTCGAAGCCGGTTTTGCCTGGACGGACAGCGGCTGGCCCGGGATTCCCCTGCAGGACTACGTTATCTACGAGCTCCACGTGGGCACTTTCACCACGGAAGGCACCTTCGAGGCAATCATCCCTCACCTGGACCGTCTTGCGGAGCTGGGCGTTACCGCAGTGGAGCTGATGCCCGTAGCCCAGTTTCCGGGAAAGCGCAACTGGGGCTATGACGGCGTTTTCCCCTTTGCCGTGCAGGACTCCTACGGCGGCCCCGATGGGTTGAAGCGGCTGGTGGACGCCTGCCACCGGAAAGGCCTGGCGGCGGTGCTGGACGTAGTCTACAACCACCTCGGCCCGGAGGGGAACTATCTCGCCCAATACGGCCCGTATTTCACAGACCGCTACCATACTCCCTGGGGCAAGGCGCTCAACTTTGACGGCCCCCACAGCGACGAGGTGCGCCGCTACTTCATCGAGAACGCCCGCTGCTGGTTCACCGAGTACCACATCGATGCCCTGAGGCTGGATGCGCTGCACGCCATACTGGATATGTCGCCGTACCCGTTTGTTGAGGAGCTGGCCGCGTCTGTGCATGGTCTGGCCAGGGAGCTGGGCCGACGGATTTACGCC
>CAZZAU010000047.1:1849-9906 GCA_964652725.1 uncultured Dehalococcoidaceae bacterium
GCACCCGCGGGAGGTCTTCAAGACCGCCATCGGCGAGAGCGCGGCCAATGACGCTCGCCTTATCCGGGAGCCGGAGTGGGGCGGCTACGGGCTGGATGCGCAGTGGAATGATGACTTTCACCACGCCCTGCATACGCTGCTCACCGGCGAGCGGGAAGGCTACTACGAGGACTACGGCGGGCTGGGGCAACTGGCCAAAGCCTGCCGGGAAGGCTTCGTCTACTCCGGCGAATATTCCAGTTTTCGCCGGCGCAGGCACGGCATATCCTCACGGGACATCCCCGCCAGCCATTTTGTGGTTTTTGCCCAGAATCATGACCAGGTAGGCAACCGCCGGGACGGCGACCGTCTCAGTCGGCTCGTCTCCTTCGAGAAGCTGAAGCTGGCAGCCGGCGTCTATTTGCTCTCACCCTTCATCCCTCTCCTCTTTATGGGGGAGGAGTACGGAGAGACCGCTCCCTTTCCTTACTTCGTCAGTCATTCCGACCCGGAACTGGTGGAGGCGGTGCGAAAGGGGCGGCGGGAGGAGTTCGCCGACTTTGCATGGGAGGGTGAGATGCCGGACCCGCAGGACGAGTCTACTTTTGAATCGGCCCGGCCCAACCCAGCCCTGGCCGGGGAAGGCCGGCACCGGGTACTGCGGGACCTCTACCGGGAGCTGCTGCGGCTGCGCCGGGATATACCTGCCCTATCGAACTTGAGTAAAGAAGATATGGAAGTCAGCAGCGATGACGGGAAGCAACTGTTGCTCGTGCGCCGGTGGCGGGGAAACAGCGAGGCTGCAATGGTATTTAACTTCGGCGGTTCGCCGGTATCTCTCGTGCTGCCTTTGCCACCCGGCCGATGGTGTAAACAGCTTGACTCGGGTGAGCCGCAGTGGCTGGGAAACGGAAGCGTTGCTGCGCCACACCTCGAACCCACCGGGACGGTTAACTTGACCCTGAACCAGGAAGCCTTTGCCTTGTTCATAAAGGAGAACTAGAATGGAACGCTATGTTTGTATTCACGGCCATTTTTACCAGCCGCCGCGGGAGAACGCCTGGCTGGAATCCATAGAGCTCCAGGACTCGGCTTATCCATATCACGACTGGAACGAGCGCATCACCGCCGAGTGTTATGCCCCCAACGCCGCCTCCCGGATACTGAATGGTGAGGGCTACATCAATCAGATAGTCAACAATTACTCCAGGATAAGCTTCAACTTCGGGCCGACGCTGCTGGCCTGGTTGAAGAACAACGCCGCGGACGTCTACCAGGCCATCCAGGAGGCAGACCGGCAGAGCCAGAAGACCTTCGCCGGTCACGGCTCTGCGCTCGCCCAGGCTTACAGCCATATGATTATGCCGCTGGCCAACCGGAGGGACAAGTACACCCAGGTGCGGTGGGGCATCAGGGACTTCGAGCACCACTTCGGGCGCCAGCCGAAAGGGATGTGGCTGCCGGAGACGGCCGTGGACCTGGAAACGCTGGAAATCCTGGCGGAGATGGGGCTGAAGTTCACCATCCTGGCGCCTCACCAGGCGGGCCGGGTGCGCCGCATTGGTGCGAAGGACTGGCATGACGTGAGTGATAGCCAGATAGACCCCAGCAGGGCCTATCTGGTCCGGCTACCTTCTGGGCGCACGCTGAACCTCTTTTTCTACGATGGCCCCATCTCCCGGCAGATCGCCTTTGAGGATATTCTGAGCAGCGGCGAGAACTTCGCCAACCGGCTTACCGAGGCCTTCAATGAGGAGCGCACCTGGCCGCAGCTGGTGCATATCGCCACCGACGGCGAGACCTACGGACATCACCACCGCTTCGGAGATATGGCGCTCTCCTTCGCCCTCCACTACATCGAAGGCAATGAGACGGCCAGTACCATCAACTACGGCGCGTACCTGGAGAAACACCCGCCCACCCACGAGGTAGAAATCATGGAGAACACTTCCTGGAGCTGCGCTCACGGCATCGAGCGCTGGCGCAGCGATTGCGGCTGCACCACCGGCGGACACCCGAAGTGGAACCAGGCCTGGCGGGCACCTTTAAGAGAAGCACTGGACTGGCTGCGCGACACGGTGACGCCGGCCTATGAGGAGAAGGCGCGCCAGTTTTTCCAGGACCCGTGGGCAACGCGAGATGCCTATATTCAGGTGATTCTTGACCGCTCGGTGGAAAACGTGAGCAACTTTCTCAAAGAGCAGAGCGGACGGGAGCTGAACGACGAGGAGACGGTAACCGCACTCAAGCTGCTGGAACTACAGCGACACGCCATGCTGATATTCACCAGTTGCGGGTGGTTCTTCGACGAGCTTTCCCGCATCGAGACGGTGCAGGTCATTCAGTACGCCGGCAGAGTGGTACAGCTTGCCCAGGATCTGCTGGGCAATGAAACTGAAGCGCATTTCCTGGACATAATGGCCCGCGCCAAAAGCAACATCGCCGAGCATGGCGACGGCCGCCGCATCTACGAGAAGTGGGTGAAGCCGGCAATGGTAGACCTGCTCAAGGTCACCGCCCACTATGCCATAAGCTCCCTGTTCGAACAGTACGAGGAAGATGAGGTCAAAGTCCACTGCTATTCCGTGCGGAAGGAAGACTACCAGACAACAACGTGCGGCAAGGCCAAGCTGGCGGTGGGCAAAGTCAGGATTACCTCGGACATCACCCGGGAAGGGGCGGTGGTAAGCTTCGGAGTACTGCACTTCGGCGACCATAACGTGAACGCCGGAGTCAGGCACTTTCAGGGAGAAGAGGCCTATAAAGAGATGGTCCGGGAGACCAGCGCCTCCTGCGCCGCCGCGGACTTTCCCGAAGCACTCCGTCTGCTGGACAAGCACTTCGGCACCTCCACCTACTCCCTCAGGTCGCTTTTCCGCGATGAGCAGCGCAAGGTGCTGGGCTACATACTGGAATCCACCATGTCCGAAATCGAGTCCGCCTACCGGCAGCTTTACGAGCACCATTTCCCGTCAATGCGCTTTCTCGTCGACCTGGGAGGCCCGGTGCCGAAGGCCTTTCACTCCGCCGCCGAGCTCATCGTTAACATCGACCTGCACCGGGCTGTTAGCGCCGAAACGTTCGACGCCGGAGCTGTGCAAACGCTTCTGGACAACGCCAAGGTCTGGCAGGTGGAAATCGATGCCGACGGCCTGGCCTACGAGTTCAAGCAGACCCTGGAGAAAATGACGTCCGCCTTCGTATCAGACCCCGGCAACAAAGAGCAGTTGGACGAACTCGTTGAAGCCGTTTCCATGGCCGGGAATATGCCCTTCCCGGTCAATCTGTGGAAGGTACAGAACCAGTACTGGGAAATGCTCCACACCGTCCTTTCCGAGTACCAGGAGAAGGCCCGGGCAGGAGACGCCGGCGCCGCAGAATGGGTGGAATGCTTCGGCGCCCTGGGCGAAGCCCTCTCCATACGGAGCGCGTAAATGGCAGAGATGCGGCTGCCGACCGCCACTTACAGGTTGCAGCTCAACCGGCGGTTCCGCTTTGCCGACGCTCTTTCACTGGTGCCCTACCTGGACACGCTGGGCATATCTGACCTTTACGCTTCGCCTGTCACCAGGGCGTGCTCCGGCAGCGTGCACGGCTATGACGTAACTGACCCCACCCGTCTGAATCCCGAGCTGGGCACCGCCGCCGACTTTCGGGCTCTGACCCGGGAGCTCAAACGTTTCCGGATGGGACTGCTTCTGGACATCGTCCCCAATCACATGGCGCTCAGCCCGGAAAACCCCTTCTGGATGGACTTCCTCGAAAACGGCTTCTGCTCTCCTTATGCCCGCTGGTTCGATGTTCTCCCCGGCGCGCACGGCACCGTCCGCCGCTCCAGAATCGTCCTGCCTCTCCTCGGCGGCCCGCTTGAGGAGCTGCTGCGGGGCGGCCAGGTGGTTCTGGTGCTGGATGATACCGGTTTTTATGTTAAATATCACGACCACCTTTTTCCGCTGGACATCAGGTCATACGGCTACATCCTGTCCTCTGCTGCGGAAGACCCGCAGCGCCGGCGGCATGACCCGACCGGCGACCTCAGCCGCCTGGAGCACCTCCTGGAGGCTGCAGCGGCACTGCCCTCCCATCCTTCCGCCCGTGCGGCCGCCGCTTACCGGCAGAGACGTAAAATAAAGCGGGAGTTGCTCAGTCTGCTCAACGACTCAAAAACAGCGCAGTCGTTCGCGCAGGAGAGCTTGCGCTGGCTGAATCACGGCCGGCCCGAGGCGGAGAGATGGCACCGGATGGAGCGGCTTCTGGACCAGCAGGCCTACCGGCTTGAGTTCTGGAAGACCGGGAGGAAGAAAATCAACTACCGGCGCTTTTTCGATATCAACGACCTCATCGGCGTCCGGGTGGAGCTGCCGGAGGTGATGGAAGCCACGCACCGCTTGATTTTCGGCCTCCTGGACGCAGGCGAAGCTACCGGCCTGCGCATCGACCATATAGACGGTCTCAGGTATCCAGCGGCCTATCTGCGCCGCCTGCGGGAAAGAGCAGGCGACCTTTACGTGGTAGTGGAGAAGATACTCGGCGGCGATGAAGACCTGCCCCGGGACTGGCCGGTGGCCGGGACAACCAGCTACGACTTTATGAACAAGGTGAACGCTATGTTTGTGGACGGCGGAGGGTTGACCGTCCTCGATGAAATCTACGCGAGGTCGTTGCGCCGCCGGGTTAATTTCGATGACTTGGTCTATGAGAAAAAGAAACAGGTGATGCAGCAGCTTTTCCCGGGTGAGATGTTCTTTCTGGGCCGCCGTCTGGCGGCCCTGGCGGGGCCGGGTGGTGGTTATACCGCGCGGGAGTTGGCGGCGGCGCTGGCCGAGGTAACGGCCTGCCTGCCGGTCTACCGCACTTATATGCAGGACTTCCGGGTTTCCACGGATGACAGGGCATACCTGGAGCACGCCTTCCGGGAAGCGCGGAAAAGAAATCCAGACGTGACCGCGGCGGCTGAAAAGCTCCTGCGCCGGGTGCTGTGGCTGGATTTGCCCCCGGGACTTCCGGCGGAGAAAAAGGAGGCGTGGCTGGATTTCGTGCTCAGATGGCAGCAGTTGACCGGTTCGGTGATGGCCAAGGGGTTTGAAGACACCGCCCTTTACGCCTACAGCCGGCTGGTTTCCCCCAACGAGGTGGGGGGCGCCCCCCGTGAACCTGCAACGGACGTGGCCCGCTTTCACCGGTGGAATGCCGGCCGTTTGGCTTCCTGGCCGCATACTCTCAACGCCACCTCCACCCACGACAGCAAGCGCAGCGAGGACGTCCGTGCCCGCATCAACGTGCTCTCCGAACTACCCGCAGAGTGGGCGGCGCGGCTGAGTCACTGGCGGGCGCTGAACCGGGCGAAGAGACATCGCGTAAAAGGTAGAGCGGTGCCCGGGCCGGATATGGAGCTCCTCTGCTACCAAACATTGCTGGGCGCCTGGCCACTGCGCAGGCGCGAGGTAGCGGGATTTGCAAAGCGGCTTCAGGCATATCTGGTCAAGGCGGCCCGGGAGGCCAAGACCTTCACTAGCTGGCTCGCCCCCGACCCGCGTTACGAGGATGCCCTGTGCGATTTCGCCCGTGCCACTCTGACGCCGGGTCCGGACAACGCATTTCTGCGAGACTTCCTCCCCTTTTTCGAGAAGGTGGCTTTCTACGGAGCGCTGAACTCGCTGGCGCAGGTGCTGCTCAAAGTCACCCTACCGGGCGTGCCGGACTTCTACCAGGGAACAGAGCTATGGGACTTCAGCCTGGTCGATCCGGACAACCGCCGTCCAGTAGACTTCACGAAGCGGCAAAGATTGGTGGAAGAACTCGTCCGGCAGAAGGCAGAGGAGACAGAACGGCTATGCCAGCGCATTTTGCAATCGTGGGATGACGGCAGAGTGAAGCTCTATCTTACCTGCAAGAGCCTCCACTTCCGCCGCGAAAACCCGGACCTCTTCCGCCGCGGCGCCTACGTCCCGCTGGAGGCATCGGGGACGGAGAGCGGGCATATCTTCGCCTTCGCCCGGCGGAATGAAGAAAGGTGGGCTGCCGTGGTAGTGCCCAGGTTTTCGTCCGGGCTGGTGCCACCGGGCACCTTTCCCACGGGCAGAGCGGTATGGAAGAACGAAACATTGCAGCTGCCGGCGGGCTGTCCGCCGCGCTGGCGAAATGTCATCACCGGAGAAGAACTTGAATCCGTGGTGGAAGGGAAACTGGCGGTGGCGGACGTATTGAGCCTGTTTCCACTGGCGTTGCTGGAAAGCCGGTAGGAAGCGCAAGGAGGTAGACCGTGTCGTACCGGGCATGCTATCTGGACACCGGAGGTATCCTGCGCCGCGATATCGGTGAAACGGAAATCCGTGACGCGTTTGCCTCCAAGCAGGGTCTGCTGTGGGTGGACATCGCCGACACGACCGCTGAAGACGCCGAGTTTTTGGCCCGGGTCTTCGGTTTTCACCACCTAGCGGTGGAGGACTGCCTGAGCCCCCTCATCCACGCCCCAAAAATCGATGACTTCGGTAACTATCTGTTCATCATCGTCCACGGAATAAACCACGTGGCAGAATCGGAATTTGTGGAAACTGCGGAACTGGCCCTTTTCCTCGGGCCTCACTTTGTGGTCAGCAATCACAACGTACCTCTTTACAGCGTGGAGGGCATCAGGAGACTGGTGGAGGACGATGGCCGGCCGATGAGGCGCGGCTCCGACTTTCTGGCCCATGCTCTCATGGACGCCCTCATCGATAACATCCTGCCCACCGTGGACCGGATGGACCAGGTAGCCCAGGAGGTCGAAGAGGAGGTTATCCGTACGCCGCACCAGACAACCCTGGAGTCCATCAGGAAGCTGAAACGCTCCACCATGCGCATACACAGGGTCATCTCTCCCCAGAGGGAAGTAATGAACAGATTGAGCCGTGGAGAATTTTCCCTGGTGCGGGAGGACGCCAGGATATTTTACCGGGATATTTACGACCATCTGGTACGCATCGAGAACCTCAACCAGAACATCCGCGACCAGGGGGATAATGCCCTGGCCAGCTATCTGTCCTCGGTAGCCAACCGCCAGAATGAGACGATGAAAGTGCTATCCATTGTTGCCACCATCGCCCTGCCTCTGATGCTGGTGGCAGGGATTTACGGTATGAATTTCGAGTATATGCCGGAGCTCGGATGGAGGTGGGGTTACTTCGCCGTGCTGGGCCTTATGGCCGTGGTCATCATCGGAGCGCTGTGGTGGTTCTGGGCTAAACGGTGGATACCGTGGGGGCGGCGGCGGATATGGCGCCTGCGGCGGTTTGCCGTGGAACCGGAGAAGCTGTTCGGTTACATGGAGCACTTGGCGCGGGCCGGGCGCCGCCGCAGGTAGACCGCACACACTGCACGCAACGTCCGGCACAATCCTTTACCCGACTACGAATTGTCAGACCGATTTGCTATAATGAGGCAGCAAAATCGTCGACACTGAAAAAATAACGGTCCGCCGTGAGACTGCCCGCTTTCCTGAAGCCCAAGCCCACCATCTCCGACCAGGAACTGAGTTCCGGCCTGCGCTGGTTCGCCCTCGAAGGAATGGCGGCGCTGGGCCTTTTCAGCATCACCACCAGCGGTTTCCTGGCCGCCTACGCCCTGGCGCTGGGCGCCAATGCCTTTCACATCGGTATCCTGGCGGCCACCCCCTTCCTCATGCAGAGCCTCCAGCTCCCCGCCATCTGGCTGGTGGAGAAACTGCGGCGGCGCAAGGCTGCCACCCTGCTGACATGGCTGCCGGCACAGCTGATATGGTTTGCCATTGCCCTCATTCCGTTCCTTACCGCGGTGCCCGGCCTTTCCGCCGTATACCTGCTTCTGGGATTGATGGCGCTGCGCGGCCTGTTGGCCGCAGTGAGTAATTGCAACTGGAACGGCTGGATACGAGACCTGATTCCCCAGACCAAGCTGGGGGAAATCTTCTCCAGAAGGCTGGCCCTGGCCACCGGGGTGGGTGTTCTCTTCAGCCTCGCCGCCGCCTCTTTCGTGGACTACTGGCGCACCTATTCCCTGAATTCGGCAGAGGTGCTGGGTTACACGTGGGTACTTCTGTTCGGCGCCCTCTTCCTGGGATT
>CAZZAU010000048.1:0-5756 GCA_964652725.1 uncultured Dehalococcoidaceae bacterium
CCCTGCTCTCGCCGCCCCTCCGCCACCCGCCGGGGTTCGCCACCTACCAGTATATGGTGAACATCGGCCTGGCCCTGAAAAAGCTGGTGCCGGCCAAGAAATCCAGGCTCGCCGTGGCCGACCTGAACATCATACCCGAACCATACCGGCCCAGGCCTCTGTCCGTGGCCAGGTTAGCGCTGGTGCCGGGCATAATAGTAGGCCTGGGCCTGCTCACCCCGATGGTCCTTCAGGTGCGGGATGCCGCCGGCAGTGCGGACGCTTTGCGGACGGACCTGGAGATAGTCAATCTCCAGGTGGAGAGGGCGCAGAAGAAGCAGCGAGAGCAAAAGCAGGCCATCGCCACCCTAAACGAGCAGGTCTCCGGACTGCGGGCAACCCGTGACAGGCTGGTCAGCACCGTAGACGGCCTGGTATCGGCGCAGGAAAGAGTAAACGGCAATCTCAGCGTAGCCACTCAGTCTATGGGCGGGACGCTGGGTTTCTCCTCCATCCGCCAGGCCGGCGGCGTGCTCACCGTCCAGGGGATATCCACCGGGGAGAAAGACATCCTCTCTTATGTCGAGAGGCTGGATGAGAGCGGCCGGTTCCAGGACTTCACCATCGAGACCATCAGGAAAGCGGCCAGCGATAACACCACCGAAGAACAGATGGAATTCAATCTAATCTTCGAATCGCAGGAGGGTGAATGATGGACATTTTTCCCCTGTTCCAGCTGGCCAAGGTGCAGAAAGCTTCTGACCTCCATATGTTCGTATCAAGTCCGCCCCTGTTGCGCATCAATGGCCGCCTCCTGCCGGTGAAGATGCCTCCCCTGACCAAAGAGGATATGGAAGAAGCGCTGGCCCAGCTCACGGTGGAGGAGCAAAGACAGGAGTTCCACCGCCGCCTGGAGCTGGACTTCGGCTATTCCGTGCCCGATGTGGGCAGGGTACGCTGTAACGCCGCCATGCAATGCGGCACCATCAGCCTGGTCATCCGCCTCCTCCCTCCCCACATTCCTGCCCTGGAAGACCTGGGCCTTCCCGAAGTGTGCAAAGACCTGGTCCTGAAGCCGCGGGGGCTGGTGGTGGTCAGCGGCCCTACCGGCTCCGGCAAGTCCACCACTCTGGCCGCCATGATAGATTTCCTGAACCGTACCGAGCGCCGGCGCGTGGTAACCATCGAAGACCCGATCGAATACCGCTACCCCAGCGTGAAGTGCGCCATCACCCAGCGCGAGCTGGGCGGCGATACCCACTCCTTTGCCGAGGCACTGAGGCACGTGCTGCGTCAGGACCCGGATGTCATCCTGGTCGGTGAGATGAGGGACCTGGAAACGGCCGCGGCCGCACTGACCATCGCGGAGACCGGCCACCTGGTGCTCACCACCGGCCACGCCCCCAGCGCATACCAGGCCATTGAGCGCATTATTGATATCTTCCCTCCCCACGAGCGCCACCTCGCCCAGGCGCAGATTGCCTCGCTCATTGCCGGCGTGCTCTGCCAAGCCCTCGTCCCCAGGGTGGACGGCTCGGGCAGGGTGGCGGCCATCGAGATAATGATGGCCACTCCCGCGGTGAGGAACCTCATCCGGGAAGGCAAGACCTACCAGCTGCCCAACACCATCCGCATGCATTCCCAGCAGGGCATGCAGCTCCTGGACCAGGCGCTCGTCAACCTCTACCGCGCCGGCACCATCAGCAGCGAGAGTCTGCTGGCGTTCTGCAACGACCGCGATGCCGTGGCGAAGCTGGCCGGCGGCGCTGCCGCCGCCGCGCCACGGGGTGGCTTTGATGCCGTCCTGGCCCCGGAATTCAGCTAGGCTGCGCAGCCCACCGCCATTCATCACGCCCCACCCCGGTGCTTTCTCTGCGGCAAAACAAGCACAATTAGAGGGGCCTATCGCATTTCTACGATAGGCCCCTCTAAAATTTAAGCTTAAAATCGGAACTGTGGCTACGGCGTTACGTTCTGGGTAACCGTTCCATCGGCGGCGAAATCGTAAGTAACGCCCTCGGTCTTGATGGTGCCGTCACTGTTGATCCCGGTCACGTAGTCGCTCAGCGTCAGGTTATCCGTGCTCTGCACCGTGTCCAGGTCAGTTACGCCGCTTACCGCCGTCAGGGTGCCGGTGGTGCTGTCGGCCAGCATAGCCATCGCCGCCGTCTGGAGGTTGTGCAGCTCGGTTTGCCGGGCCTCCGTCTTCCCCTTGCCGATAAACTTACCGACGTTGGGCACCGCCACCGCGGCCAGTACCCCGAGAATGGCTACTACCACCAGTAGCTCAATCAGAGTAAAGCCCTTCTCGCCGTAGCGGAACTGTTTGAAGAACCTCTTCATAAGATGCCTCCTTTCTTTTCCCATTTTTGTAGTCCCGCGTTGCTCTCTGACTACTTACATCAACAGTATCCCACCCGTGGCCACGCTTTGTGAATAGCCCGGAAGTGTCTTGAAGACCAGGAAAACGTCCATAATTCATACTCCCTTGGTCGTACTCCGGAGGCCCTAGGGCTTAGCCGCGGCCTGTAACCCGGGCACAAGAGCCGCCGCGGACGTCCCCCGGGAAACCGGCCGTCAGGCCCGCTTCCCCTGGCACACCGGGGTAGACCACCCGTACAGAGGTACTAAAGTCCTTCCGCGGCGCTCCGGCGGCATATCGGGGACATTACTCCAGTACTTTCGTCTACAGCTTCGGTCGTAATCCAGAAAGCAGTACATCGGCCGATTGTCTTACGGCCAACAATCGGCCATAATAATCAGGGTTGCGTACTACCATATGAACAACGCCCGCCAAAGGAGGACACAAGACCGATATGAAATACCCGATGGTCAAGTCAGAATACGACCGCTTCTGGCAGAGATACTGCGGCTTCCTTGACCTTTCTCTGGACCATTTTATGGCCATTCAGCACGCGCTCCTCGCACAGCAGCTAAAAGAGGTGGCCGAATTCCCGGTGATGAGAAAGATAATGGGTGATTCCCTGCCCAGCACCGTGGAAGGGTTTCGCCGCTCCGCCCCGCTGACCACCTATGAAGACTACCTGCCCGAGCTGGAACTGGATGACGCCAGCAAGCTCCCGGCCAAACCTTACGTCTGGGCCCACACTTCCGGCCCCCACGGCTTCAAGAAAGTCCCCTATACCCTTTCCTTTTATAACCGGATGCTGGACAACCTGATGGCGGTGTTCATCCTGGCCTGCTCCAGGAAAAAAGGCCAGAGTTCTCTCACCGAAGATGACCGGGTACTGTACAACGTAGCCCCCAGTCCATACCTGTCGGGCATCCTGGCCCGCGGCGCCAGTGAAAGGTTCAACCTGAGGCCGGTGATACAGCCGGACGCCCACGACGATATGGACTTCAAGGATAAAGTGGCCAAAGGATTTGAGGTATCCCTGAAAACGGGGGTAGACATACTGATAGCCATGACCAGCGTGCTGGTGAAAATGGGCAATGACTTCAGCCGGCGTTCCCGGAACGGCAGGATGTCCAAACACACCCTGCATCCGGCCGTCCTGTATTCCTATGCCCGGGCCCTGGTGCAGAGCAAGATGGAAAAGAGACCTATCCTGCCCAAAGACCTGTGGTCCGTCAAGGCCATAATCAGCTGGGGCATGGACACCGACATATACCGGGAGCAGGTGCACCAGTACTGGGGCCGCTACCCTTATGAGTTTCACGCCTGTACTGAGGCCGGCATAATGGCCATGCAAAGCTGGACCAAGAAGCACCTGACCTTCGTGCCGGATTCAAACTTCTTCGAGTTCATTCCGGAAGTGGAGCGGCTCAAGAGCAAGGCGGACAGTTCGTACTGCCCCCGCACCCTGCTCCTCTCCGAAGTGAAGCCGGGCGAGCTTTACGAGCTGGTCATCACCAGCTTCTACCAGATGCCCTTCGTGAGGTACCGCCTGGGCCACCTGGTGCGGATAACGGCGCTCCAGGATGATGAAGCGGGTATCCGTTTGCCCCAGATGGTCTTCGAGGGCCGGGCGGATGACCTCATCGATATAGCCGGCTTCACCAGAATCGGCGAGAAAGAGGTCAGCCGGGCGCTGGTCCATGCCGGCCTGGGCTTCTCCGAGTGGTCCATACGCAAAGAAACAAGGCAGGGCAAACCGGTACTGCATCTCTATATGGAACTGGACAGCGGCTATAACGCCGAGGAAGTGGCAGCGGTGATGCACCAGTCATTACGAAGCGCCGATGCCTTTTACGCCGACCTGGACAGGATGATGGGGATAAGGCCCCTGGAAGTAACGCTGCTCCGGCCCGGCACCTTCAGGGACTACTACGACCGCAAGCGAATAGCCGGGGAAGAACTTGCCCGGCGCAAGCCACCCCGGATGAACGCCCCGGACGATATCATTGAGGAGCTGGTCCGGCTGGGGAGCCGCATGGGCCAGGAAAATTTGACGGCCATTTAACGCCTTGCGCAGGCGGGGAGCTAAAGTCCGGGAGATGGACACAAAATATCCAGTTCCTGGACAACTGGCAACAAGATGATAGCTTTGTTTCATCGGAATAGGCCAGTACCAAATGGGGGTGCCATAAGGTCAGGCAACCTATTGACTTTTGCCAGCTGGCGAACTATGCTAGACGTGAATAATGCAACCTTAACCACAAGCCGGATCCCGGGAAGGCTCGATGAGTGAATATCTGATTATACCTCTCGTAGAGGCGGTATTCGCCGTCGGCCTGCTGTTGACCCTTATCATCAGCGGGCTGCGCCATATGGCGCGCCGTCCCTTTGCCTTTTTCCTGGGCTGCATGGCGCTATGGGGCTTTTTCATCTTCCTGATGCGCCGCGCCGCCACGCTGGAAGCGGCCTTCTTCTGGGAGAAGTTCGTTTTCTTCGCCATTCTGAGCGCGGCGCTGTTTTTCTACCGGTTCTCCCTGAGCTTCACCGGCCGCAAGGAATCAATGCGGGTCAGTTACGTTATCTACTCCCTGTACGTCCTGGCCATGGCCCTGGTGCCCACCGGGCTGGTGGTGAGCGGGATGCAGACCATGTGGTACGGGAAAGCCCCCGTAGTGGGGCCGCTGTTTTTCCTCTATGTCCTGGCCGTCTATGTGCCTATAATTACGGGCTCCATACTGCTGCTGAAACACTACCGGCAGACCAGAATCCTGAACGAGAGGACCCGCACCTCCTACATCATTGCCGGCATAGTCATCATGTTCATCGGCGGGACCACGGATTATCTGCCCGCGCTGGGCCTGCGCGTCTATCCGCTGGGCATAGTGGGAAACATAATGTTCTGCCTGCTGGCCACGGTGGGCATGCTGCGTTACGGCCTGCTGGAGTTCAAGGTGGTGGTGCGGCGCAGCGCCACCATCGCCATAACGGCAGCATTTCTCCTGGGCATAGTGACGCTGGTCAGCTTCGTACTCAATGCCATAATGGGCCGGATAAACCCCTATATCCTGCCGCTGGTGACCCTGGTGCTGCTGCTGGCCATCGCGCCCGTGGCCCGGCCGGCCACCGCCAGGCTACAGCAGCTGGTGGACCGCTGGTTCTACGGCCGCCGCTATGACCACCTGAAGGCGCTGGAGGAGTTCTGCCGGGAGACCAAAGACATGATGGAGCTCAACGAGCTATCGTCATCGCTTATGACCATGATCGCCAGGGGCACCCAGGCCGATAACGTCCATCTGCTGCTGCACAACCCCAACAAGGGCGGCTTCCGCTCCTATGCCAGCTACCGTGACGGGGCCAAACCCATATCATTCCCGGCGACCAGCCTGTATATCCACTGGTGTCAATTCTTTCACCGGTC
>CAZZAU010000048.1:5766-7200 GCA_964652725.1 uncultured Dehalococcoidaceae bacterium
CCACGCCATGCAGTACCAGGACAGTCCCATAGACGTCAATGACATAGACATCATCCCCTCGTTGCGCGCCCTGAACGATGCGGATAAACAGACCCTCCTCCAGAATGACATAGAGCTGGTGGTGCCGCTCAAGGCAAAGGAACGTTTGACCGGGATGATAATGCTGGCGCAAAGAGTCTCCGGCAAGCCCTATTCCACCGAGGAGAGAAACATGCTGGAGACGGTGGCCCACCACGCCGCCATGGCCCTGGAAAACGCCCGCCTTTACGACGAGCTCAAACAGCAGCTCATCAGCTCCTCCAAGCTGGCCTCCCTGGGCGAGCTCGCCGCCTACGTGGCCCACGAGGTCAATAACGGCCTTCAGGCCGTCATCAACTTCGGTTCCATCCTGCACCAGGACCTTACCGACGATAATATGAAGGCGGACTGCAAGGTAATAGAGACCGAGGCCCTGAGGGCGCGGAACATAGTGGAAACCCTGCTGGGCATCGCCCGCAAAGAGAGGCTGGGCAAGACCGCGGTGGATGTTAATGACCTGGTACGCTCAGTGGTGACCCTCGCCCGCCTTCGGGCAAAGTCGGCGGACGTAACCGTAGAAGAAGACTATTCTCCGGAAGCGCTGTTCATCGAGGGCAGCGCCGAGCAGCTCCGGCAGGTGTTCCTCAACTTGTTCGCCAACGCCACGGACGCCATGCCCGGCGGCGGGACAATCACCGTGCGGACTGCGGCCCGGGAGAACGAAGCGGTGGTGAGCATCTCGGACACGGGGATGGGCATCTCCCGGAGCGACATCGAACGAATATTCGAGCCGCTGTTTACCACCAAGAGCAACGGCACCGGCCTGGGTCTGACAGTGAGCCTGAGCATCGTTCGCGAACACGGAGGCGATTTAAGCATCGCGAGCGAGGTGAACAAGGGAACCACGTTCACCGTAACCCTGCCCCGGGTTACGGAAGCAAAGGAAGAAGATGACGGATAAGATTCTCATCGTGGATGACGAGGCCCCTATCCGGGAATCGGCGATACGCCTGCTGCGCCGGAAGAACTACGACGTGGACGGCGCCGGCTCCGGAGCCGAAGCCTTAAAGATGATGGAAGAGCAGACCTATGACCTGATGCTGCTGGACATAAAGATGCCGGGAATGAACGGGCTCGAGGTACTGCGCCGCGCCAGGCAGATTGACCAGGAAGTGATGGCCCTGTTCATGACGGGCTACGGCACCGTGGAGAACGCCATCGAGGCCCTGGAGTTGGGCGCGATGGGCTTTGTGCGCAAGCCCGTGCCCATAGATGAGCTGGCCAGAATCATTGACGAGACCCTGTCCAGAGGGCGGCTGCGCAAGGAAAATGCCCGGCTGAAGGCCCTGATGCCACTGTTCGAGCTGAGCAAGGCCTTCCTTTCCGAGGTGGATGAGAGCAAGCTTCTGGAACTGG
>CAZZAU010000048.1:7210-9897 GCA_964652725.1 uncultured Dehalococcoidaceae bacterium
TCCTGGACACGATGCTGTCCGGGACAGGGGCAGACGCCGCGGAGATATTGTTCCTGAACGGCGGCGACGAACTGATCTCGAGGGCGGTGCGGCCGCTCTCCGCCGCCAGCGCCGCGCCGGACGAACTCGCGGCCAGGGCTGTCTCCACGCTGCAACCGGTAATCTCCGGCAGCATTGAGCGCCACCGGGGAGAGACGCCGGAGCCGCCCGCTCCGTCCAGCATCTATGCGCCCCTGATGGTAAGGGGCGCGGCCATCGGCGTGGCTAGAGTGACCCGGGATGGTCCGGCGGCCTTCGTCCAGAGCGATGTTGAATTCCTGCTCACCCTGTGCGGCCAGGCGGCCATAGCCATAGCCAACGCCCGGCTCTTCGAGAGCCTGGAGAAGAAGCAGGCCGAGGTGGAGGAACTGTTGAGACGGGTAATAAACACCTCCGAAAATGAGCGGCTGAAGCTGTCCCTGGAGCTTCATGACGGGCCGGTGCAGACCATAGTGGCCGCGGAATACGGGGTGGAGGCCTGCAGAGCCCTCCTCGGCCAGAACCAGCTGGACAAAGTCGGCGCCAGGCTGGACAGCATCCACGGGACGCTCTCGCAGAGCATCCATGACCTGCGGAGGATAGTCCGTGACCTGCATCCCCCGGCGCTGGGCAAGTCCGGTCTCGTTTCGGCGATACAGGAGTACCTGAGCAACCTTGAGAAGGACGACGAGATAAGCTGCAGGCTGGATGTCAGGGATGAAGTGGCCCGCCTGGAGCCGTCCGCGGAGCGCGGCATATACTATGTGGTCAGAGAGGCCATCACCAACATCAGAAAGCACGCCCGGGCCACCGAGGTGAGCATAATCATCGAGTGCCGGGAGGGCAATCTGGCCCTCCAGGTCTCAGACAACGGCCGGGGCTTTGATGCCTCCCATCTGGAGGACATCGGGCTGGACCACGTGGGGTTGCGCAGTATGGGCGAGCGGGCCAGGATGCTGAACGGCCAGATAGAGATAATATCACAACCGGGGAACGGCACCAGAATAAGGCTGACCGTTCCGGTGGCTGATTCCTGCGCCAGCCATCCCTAAAATGACCATATTTACCTGTCAGGGGGTGACAAAATGAAAATGATGAGATTATTCCTGGTGGATGACCACCCGATTGTCCGCGACGGTCTGAAGGCGGTTCTCGAGGTTGACCCGGACATCGAAATCGTGGGGGAGGCGGGGAGCGGCGAGGAGGCCATCGAGAACATCCCGGACTCCCCGGCCAACATCGTCCTGATGGATGTCAAGATGCCGGGCATAGACGGCGTGGAAGCGGTGAAGCAGTTACTTAAAATCAAGCCCCAGCTTATCTTTATCATCCTGACCTCTTTCGGCGGCGACCACGTGGTGCGGGCGGTAGAGGCGGGGGCCAAGGGCTATCTGCTCAAGGGAACCTCGGGGGAAGAGCTGAGAAAGGCCATCCGTGAGGCCTACAGCGGCAAATCGCCCATAGACCCGGTGGTAACCGGCCAGCTGGTGGTGGAATTCATGCGGCAGCGGGGCAACAAGAACGTGGGTGAAAACGGCTCGCCTTTGAGCCCCAGGGAGACCCAGATACTGGAATACGTGGCCAGAGGCAACGCCAACAAGTTGATAGCGGAACGGATGAACATCAGCGAGCAGACGGTCAAGAACAGCTTCAGCAACATACTGCGCAAGATGGGCGCCAATGACCGCACCCATGCCGTGGTCATCGGCCTGCGCAACAACTGGATATTCATGTCCAACCTGGCCGACTAACGAGCGGCCGCCCTCTCGCTGAAAGGGGAAAGAATCTGGCAGGAACTAAGGTACAGAAATGAGCAAAGCCAACTCCGTCATAAGCATAATGCTGGTGGATGACCACCCGATGGTCAGGCAAGGCGTCACCAGCTTCCTCGAGACCCAGAAAGACATAGAGGTAGCGGGCGTAGCTTCCAGCGGGGAGGAAGCCGTGGCGGTGGTGGCGGAGCTCAAGCCGGATTTGGTGCTTATGGACCTGGTGATGCCCGGCTCAATAGACGGGATAGAGGCCATCCGTCAGATAAAGGGCCTCCGGCCGGAGACCCACATCATCGTCCTGACCAGCTTCGCCAATGACAACAAGGTATTCCCCGCCATAAAAGCCGGCGCGGACGGCTATTTGCTCAAGGACGTCTCTCCCGGAACCCTGGTCAGCGCCATCAAGTCGGTGTACGCCGGAAAGCCGGTGCTGCACCCGGACGTGGCCCAGAAATTGATGGACAGCTTCGCCGGGCAGAGCAAGGCCCGGGCCGAAGAGACGCTGACCCCCAGAGAAGCCGAGGTGCTTGAGCTGGTGGCCTGTGGCCTGAGCAACAGCGAAATCGCCGAGCGTCTGTTCATCAGCGACAAGACGGTAAAGACCCACGTGAGCAATATCCTGCACAAGCTGAACCTGAACCACCGCGTTCAGGCCGCCCTGTACGCCCTCAACGGCACCCAGGACGTCCCCCGTCCTGACCGGGGCAACCTCAGGATCCGTTCCGGATAAAGCCCCGCTACCAGCGGACGAGCTTTCCTTTCAGCCTGCGCCCGATGCTAAGGCGCAGAACCAGGCCCGCCACGGCTATGCCGGCCATGGTAACGCCGGCGACCAGCCCCAGGAGAAGAGTAAAGGGCAAGCGCCCTTCCTCCACCCCGGCCTCCTGCGGTGGGCCC
>CAZZAU010000049.1:0-9878 GCA_964652725.1 uncultured Dehalococcoidaceae bacterium
TGGGTAACCCGGCGTAGGGATTGAATACCATCTGGTGCACCACCAGGTGCGCTAGCTCGTGGGCCATAGCCCGCTTTCCCCAGTCCAGACCATCGGGCGGAATGCCCATAGCGATGGTGCTGAACCGTGTGTAGGCTACGCCGCCGGTCCACTCCTGGGGAAAAATCATCGCCCCGAGAAGGTCGCCCGAACTGCCGTAGATATAGATTGATACCGGGCTCTCCAGCATCGCGCCGGTATCTTCCTCCAACTCTACCAGCACCTGCTGGGCACGTTCCATCAGCGCGCTGGCAAAGGACTCGTCCCCCCTGTACCAGTGCAGGTTCACCAGGCCCCGGCTCAGACTGCGCCAGGCATAGCGGTCATCGTCGAAATGGACCCTTCTGCTCTCCGTTTCCAGGGTGCCTCCACTGCTATCGCGAATAGACCACCAGTACCTCAGGCTGCTCCCCGGCGGCATGCCCCCGGTCTTTCTCATATCCAGCCCCCATGACACTTCCACCCCGGGCCCGGGGGTGAACTCCGGCAACGCCTCGCTCACTACCCGGGTGTGGCTCATCCTGTCAACGGTATAGTGAAGGCGCACATCGGTGATGCCAGCCCCGCTGCTGGCGGCAAGTCTGAAGGTGATGCTCATAGGGAAATCGGTCTCTACGGAGCTGTCCAGCACCTCTATGCCGCCGGCAGCCCTCACCACCGGCAGCCCGGGCAGCGCCAGCAACAGCGCCAGAACCAGGGTCAGCAGCAGCGTTTTCTTCATGGCTCCTCCCTTCGCAGCCCGGAGCGGTGATACGCGTCCAGAAAGGCGTCTATGTCGCCGTCAAGAACGGCGTCGGCATTGCCGGTCTGGTAGTCCGTGCGATGGTCCTTCACCATTTTATAGGGATGCAGCACGTAGCTCCTTATCTGGTTGCCCCACCCCGCGGCCACATGTTTTCCTTTTAGTCTGGCCGCGGCTTCCTCCCGCTCCTTCAGTTTCATCTCCAGCAACCGTGACTGCAGTATCTTCATGGCGATGTCCTTGTTCCGGTGCTGGGAGCGCTCGCTCTGGCAGGTCACCACCAGGCCGGTGGGCAGATGGGTCAGCCGGACCGCGCTGCTCGTTTTCTGCATGTGCTGGCCCCCCGGCCCGCTGGAGCGGAAGGTGTCCACCTTTAGTTCATCTGGTCCGATTTCCACGTCCACGTCGCCTCTGGCTTCAGGCATAACTTCCACCAGGGCAAAAGAGGTGTGCCGGGCATGGTCCGCATCAAAGGGAGAGAGACGCACCAGCCGGTGGACGCCGTGCTCGGCGCGGAGGTAGCCATAGGCGTAGTCCCCGCTCACATCGATTATGGCGCTCTTTATCCCCGCTTCCTCCCCCGGAGAAACCTCGAGCACCTCCCCTTTGTAGCCCCGGCGTTCCGCCCAGCGCAGGTACATCCGCATCAGCATTTCGGCCCAGTCCTGGGACTCGGTGCCGCCGGCCCCGGCGTGGACCGTCAGAATGGCGTTCCGGTCATCGTACTCACCGCTGAAAGCCATCTGGAACTCAAGCTCGTCCAGGCGCGCGGCAATTTCACCGGTCTCTGCCGCTATCTCTTCCTGTAGCCTGGTATCTTCTTCAGCCAGACCGGCCAGTTCAATAAGGTCGGTCACCCTTTTCTCCAGTGCCTGCCATGTATCTGCCGTCCGCCTGATGTCCGCGAGGCGGCGCATTATATCCTGCGCCTGCCGCTGGTCCTGCCAGAAGTCGGGCTGCGCCGACTGCTTCTCCAGGCGGGCTATTTCCGCATTCTTATCCGGCACGTCAAAGATGCACCATCGCCACGGAGATTCTGGAGCGGAGTTCCTCCAGCCTGTCGATAAGTTCCTGCATCACGCTATACCCCAATACATTTACAGTCTTCTTATAATCTTCAATCAGTTCGCGCCACGGGCAGTCACCTCTGCCCGCAGATGTCCGCCAGCCGCCTGGTGGGCCAGCCGCAGCGGCTCCGGTATGCGGTAGCCACGGCAGCAGGCCAGCGTCCACCGGATGGCTGCTTCCAGGTCAATCCTGTGGCCGATGGACACGTAGACCGGCGCAGTGGCACGCCTGGTGCGCACCGCCATCCCGATAACCTCGCAAGCGTCCAGCAGCGGCGCGTAGCTGCCGCGCCCCTGGCCCGGTTCCCCGTGCTGCCCCCACAGCCGTGACTTGGCACAGCCGATGACAGGCATATCCAGCAGCAAACCCAGATGGCTGGCCAGTCCCATACGGCGGGGATGGGCATATCCTTGCCCATCCACCAGCAGCAGGTCAGGGGTTACGGTAAGCGCTTCGCAGGCCGCCAGCACCACCGGGGCTTCCCGGAAGGAAAGCAGCCCGGGCACGTAGGGAAAGGTGACCTGCTTCTGGATCACCTTCACCTCGGCCAACTCCAGTTCAGGGTAGCGCAGCACCACCACGGCGCCGGTGGCTATATCCCTTCCCCGCCGCACCGAGATATCCGCCCCCGCCACGAATCCTACCTCACCCACCGTGCTGGTCCCGGATACCAGGGCCGCCAGCCGGCGCTGTATCTCCGCGGCCCGGCCAGTGCTGACCTGCCACTCGTGCATCTGGCGCACCTTCATACTCCGATTATAATGGCAAAGCAGTCTGATGGCAACCAGCTTCCGGGCAAAGCGGGAGAAGGGCCCCCGGCGAAACTGAACACTTTCAGTTGGCCATTGACAGTTCCCGCGGGATAGTGCATAATATAACCATCAAACGTAACTCGCTAAAATGGTAAAGATTAGACTTCGGCGCACCGGAAGCAAGGGCCAACCCCACTATCGAATCGTCGTTGCGGATTCCAGAGCACCCCGCGATGGAGCCTTTATCGACATTATCGGTCATTTCAACCCCCTCACCGACCCCGAAACGGTGGTTGTCAACGAAGAAAAAGCCCGTCACTGGCTCAGTCAGGGAGCCCAGCCGACGGCTACTACCGCCCGGTTGCTGACCAAAGCGGGCCTTCTCCAGAAACCGGCAACCAGCAAGGAGAGCTCCGCCAGATGAATGAACCCACCACCCAAGGAGAGAGCATGAAGGAACTCATCGAGTACATTGCCAAGGCTATCGTGGATGATCCGGACGGCGTAAAGGTTGAAGAGGAAACGGACGAAGAAGGTCTGATTAAACTTACCCTCCAGGTGGCAGATGAGGACAAGGGGAGGGTCATCGGCAAGCAGGGACGAATCGCCGAAGCCATGCGGGCCCTGCTCAGAGTGAAAGCCGCCAAAGCGGCCACCCGGGTGAGGCTGGAGATAGTCTAGCCCGGTCCCCCATCCTGATGAGTTCAGCGAACCAGGAGTTCGTTGTCATCGGCCGGGTCCTTTCCCCTTGGGGCAACCGGGGCCAGGTAAAGGTTCACCCGGAAACTGATTTTCCTGAGCGCTTCAGCCCCGGCGCGGAAGTCTACGTGGAGCAGCAGCCTTTTTCCATTGAGAGCGCCGCCTGGCACCGCGGCCGGCTGCTGGTCAAATTCGCGGGCATAGACCGGGTGGAAGACGCCCGCCAGCTCCAGGGCAAGCTCATCGAGATTCCGCAGGCCGGGCTCCAGCCCCTGGAGGAAGACCGTTACTATTATTTTCAGCTCATCGGGCTTGAGGTGAGGACAGACCAGGATAAACTGCTCGGCCGCATCACCGAGATCCTGGCCTCCGCCAGCAACGACGTGTACGTGGTGCAGGGCCCCCGGGGCGAGACGCTCATCCCGGCCACTGCCGAGGTGGTCACGGCGGTGGACATTGAAAAGGGGCTGATGACGGTTGAGCCCATGGAAGGCCTGCTGGAACTGAACCTTAAAAAGACAGACCGGGCCGCGGACTAGTGCGAACCTCTTCTGCGCCGCACTATGGCCGCCACTTTGAGCCGCGCCAGAGAGCGGTGCAGCGCTGCCTCCGCCCTGGCGTGGTCCACACCCTCGACATAGCCGCGGTCAAGTAACTCTCTGGCACGCCGCCGCGCCGCTTCCGCCCGCGCGATATCGATTTCCTCCGCCCTCTCGGCGGCATCCGCCAAAACTATCACCCCGTCCGGCCTGACCTCCAGAAAGCCGCCGGAAATAGCCATAAGTATTTCATCTTTTCCCGTCTTGAGGCGCAGCCCTCCGGGCTGCAGAATGGTCATCAAAGGAGCGTGGTGCGGTAGTATGCCCAGTTGCCCCTCCGTGCCGGGGGCAATCAGCATATCCACCTCCCCGGAAAACACCATCCGCTCGGCGCTGACGATATCCACGTTAATTCCAGGCATATGCTATCCCCGCTTCTTCGCCTTCTTGGCTCCGGGCTTTGCGGCGGCTTCCGCGGCTTCCACTGGTTCTCCTTCCGTCTCCGCTTCTCCTTCCTCCTTTTCTTGCTCCTCCCCTTCTCCTCCCCTCGTCCTTATCTTCTTTGCCTCCGCCACCGCCTCCTCTATGGTGCCTACCATATAGAACGCCTGCTCCGGGAGGTCATCATGCTTGCCCTCCAGAATCTCCCCGAACCCGCGCACGGTTTCCTGCACCGGAACGTATTTCCCCTCCCTGCCGGTGAAAGCCTCGGCCACGAACATCGGCTGGGAGAGAAATCTCTGGATGCGGCGCGCCCGGTTTACGGTGAGCTTGTCCTCTTCGCTCAATTCCTCGATACCCAGAATGGAAATAATATCCTGAAGGTCCTTGTAGCGCTGGAGCACCCGCTGCACCTCGCGGGCCACCCGGTAGTGCTCTTCACCCACCACCTCCGGAGCGAGAATACGGGAAGTCGAGGCCAGCGGGTCCACCGCAGGATACAGCCCCTGCTCGGTAAGCGACCTTTCCAGGGCCATCACCGCGTCCAGATGTCCGAAGGTAGCCACCACGCCCGGGTCAGTATAATCGTCCGCGGGCACGTAGATGGCCTGGAACGAGGTGATGGAGCCCTTCTTGGTGGAGGTAATCCTCTCTTCAAGCTCGCCCACCTCCGTGGCCAGTGTGGGCTGGTAGCCGACCGCGGAAGGCATACGCCCCAGCAAAGCGGAGACCTCCATTCCCGCCAGGGTATAACGGTATATGTTATCGATGAACAGGAGCACGTCCTGGCCTTCTTCGTCACGGAAGTATTCAGCCATGGTGAGGCCGGTCAGACCCACGCGGAAGCGAACCCCCGGAGGCTCGTTCATCTGGCCGAACACCAGCACCGTCTTATCGATTACCCCGGACTCTTTCATCTCGTTCCAGAGGTCGTTCCCCTCGCGGGAGCGCTCCCCGATGCCGGTGAAGACGGAGAAGCCGCCGTGCTCGGTGGCGATGTTGCGTATCAGCTCCTGAATGACAACGGTCTTGCCCACGCCCGCGCCGCCGTAGGCGCCTATCTTGCCGCCTTTGGTAAATGGAGTAATAAGATCGATGACCTTGAGTCCGGTCTCCAGCATCTCGCTACTGGTGGCCTGCTCTTCCAGGGAGGGCGGTTTCCGGTGCACCGGCCAGTACTCTTTTGTTTTCACCGCGCCCAGCCTGTCCAGGGGCTCGCCCATAACGTCGAACAGGCGTCCCAGCGTGGCCCGTCCCACCGGCACCTTCAGTGCGTCCCCGGTGTTCACCACCTCTGCCCCCCGCTCCAGGCCATCCGTCGGCGAAAGCGCCAGGCAGCGCACCCAGTTGTTGCCCGAGTGGTCCTGCACTTCCATGACAATCTTGTGACCGTCCGTCAGCACTTCCACCGCATTATAAAGCGCCGGCAAGGCATCAGGCGGAAACTCGGCGTCAACCACCGTGCCCATAACCTGAGTAACCTTACCCTTTTTGCCTTTAGCCATGCTCACCTCCTCAGCTAGCCCTGGGCCTCCACGCCGCCCACCACCTCCAGCATCTCCGTAGTAATCGCTTCCTGGCGGGCTTTATTGTACATCAGCGTCAGGTCCTCGGCGAGCTCCCTGGCGTTGTCCGTAGCACTCTTCATAGCCACCATCCGTGCCGACTGCTCGCTGGCGATCGATTCCAGAACGGCATGGTAGACCTGCACCTCAACATACCGGGGCAACAGCGCGCCCAGTACCGTCCCGGGGTCGGGTTCATAGAGGTGCTCCATGTTCTGCGCCCCGGCCCCGGCATCCGGCTCCACCGGAAGGAGCTGCTGTACCTGCGGACGCTGCACCATGGTGGAGATAAACCGCGCGTAAACGAGAAAGACGGAGTCAAATTCGCCTCCGGTGTAGCCGTCCATGGCGAGGCGGGAAATGGGCAAAGTATCTATCAGGCCCGGACGGTCGCCCAGGTTAGCGAACTCCGCGCACCTGTCCGTGCCGCTCCGGCGCACGAACTCGCACTCCTTCCGGCCGACACAGATTACGGTTACCGGCACCTTCTGTTTGAGGATGAAGACGGCCGCCGTCCGGTTAAGATTGGAGATAAGCCCTCCGCACAGGCCCCGGTCCGGCGTAATGAAAATCACGCCGATTCTGTTTACGGGACGCCTTTGCAGGAGCGGATGCGCCATTCCGGCCTCAGACAGCACCGCCAGGTCAGCGATAACCTGCTGAATCTTCTCCACGTAGGGGCGGCCGGCCAGGCTGCGCTCCTGCGCCCGCTTCATCCGGGAAGCCGCAATCATCTGCATGGCCTGGGTGATTTGGGCCGTATTCTTTACCCCTCTTATCCGCCGGCGGATGGCGCGTATATTGGCCAACCAGTCTCCTCCCTGCCGGCGGCAGAAGAAGCATCCCGCCCGGCGGCTCCAGCCCGTATCCTATTTGATTTCATACCGGAAGAGGTCAGCATAGTTTATCTCTTTGAATTCCCGTATGGCTTTTCGCAGGGCCTTTTCCGTCTCGGGGCTGAGCTCTTTGCTCTGCGTAACGTCTTCCCCTATCTCGGGGTGATGCGCCTCCATAAACTCGTAGAGTCTGGACTCGAAGAGCGGCACCTTATCCAGGGCAATATCGTCAAGGTAGCCGTTGACTGCGGCATACAGCATTATCACCTGTTTATCAAGCGAACGGGGCTGGTACTGGGGCTGTTTGAGCACCTCGGTGAGCCGCTGGCCCCGGTCGAGCTGGGCCCGCGTTGTTTTGTCCAGTTCACCGGTACCGAACTGGGCAAAGGCAGCCAGTTCCCTGTACTGCGCCAGCTCCAGGCGCAACTTGCCGGCCACCATTTTCACGGCTTTGGTCTGGGCTTTGCTCCCCACCCTGGAGACGGACAGCCCCACGTTCAGGGCGGGGCGGATGCCGGCGTTGAACAGGTCTGCCTCCAGGTACATCTGACCGTCGGTGATGGAGATGACGTTGGTGGGAATATAGGCGGACAGGTCGCCCGCCTGGGTTTCAATGATGGGCAGCGCCGTCAGCGAGCCGCCGCCATATTCATCCGCGTATTTGGCCGCCCGCTCCAGCAGGCGGCTGTGCAGATAGAAAACATCTCCCGGGTATGCTTCCCTCCCCGGCGGCCGCCGCAGCAGCAGGGAGAGTTGCCGGTACGCCCAGGCATGTCTGGTAAGGTCGTCATAGACTACCAGCGCCTCTCTGCCGTGCTCCATGAACTCCTCCCCGATAGCGCACCCGGCATAAGGAGCCAGGTACTGCATGGCCGCCGCATCCGAAGAGCCAGCCACCACCACAATGGTATGCTCCATGGCGCCATGCCGTTCCAGCGTGGCCACTATCTGCGCCACCTTGGATGCCTTCTGGCCAATGGCCACGTAGATGCAGGTAAGATCTTCGCCTTTCTGGTTGATAATGGTATCTATGGCGATGGCCGTCTTCCCCGTGGAACGGTCGCCGATGATAAGCTCCCGCTGTCCCCGGCCCAGTGGAATCATACTGTCGATGGCCTTGATGCCGGTCTGCACGGGGGTGTCCACCGACTTGCGCAGCACCACGTTGGGCGCCACCCGCTCCAGCGGCCGGGTGTCTTTGGTCTTGATGGGGCCTTTCCCGTCCAGGGGGCGGCCCAGTGGGTCCACCACCCTGCCGATGAGATTGTCACCCACGGGCACCTCGGCAATGCGCCCGGTGCATCTTGCCTCATCCCCCTCCTTGAGCCGGGTATAATCGCCCAGGATGATGGCCGCCACGTTGTCCTCTTCCAGGTTCAGAGCGATTCCCCGGATATTGCCGGGAAAATCAAGCAGCTCGTTGTACTTGGCCGCAGCCAGTCCCTGGATCCGTGCGATGCCGTCACCCACCTCTATCACCGTGCCCACGTCCACCATGGTGACAGGGCCGCCGAACTCTCTTATCTGCTGCTTGATTACCGATACTATCTCTTTACCTCTGGTGGTCAACCCGTCCACCTCCTTTTACTCCGGCCACCCATCCACGCCATGACCTTTACTCCTGTCTTCCTTCTATCAGGCTCTCCACGACGGAAGGGTCGGCCAGAGTGCTGGTATCACCCAGCTCGCCCACGCTGCCTGCGGCGATTTTGACCAGGATGCGCCGCATTATCTTGCCGCTCCTGGTCTTGGGCAGGCCTTCGGAGAACTGGATCCTGTCCGGCGTGGCGATAGGCCCGATCTCTTTGCGCACGTGACCGACGAGCTCTTTCTTGAGCTCCTCGCTGCCTTCCAGGCCCGCCTTCAAGGTAACGTAGGCGTAGATACCCTGTCCCTTGACCTCGTGGGGCATTCCCACCACCGCCGCCTCCGCCACCTTCTCATGCGATACCAGCGCGCTTTCCACTTCGGCGGTGCCGATGCGGTGCCCGGAAACGTTTATCACATCATCGATGCGGCCCATCAGCCAGTAGTAGCCTTCTTCGTCTTGCCTGGCCCCGTCGCCGGTGGTATAGACGCCGGGGAAACGGGTGAAGTACGTCTCCTTGAACCGCTTGGGGTCGCCGTAAACACCCCGCATCAACCCCGGCCACGGCCGCTTCATCACCAGGTAACCGCCTTCGTTTACGTTCACTTCCGAGCCGTCCTCCCGCAGTATGGCCGGCTCCACGCCGGGAAACGGCATTCCCGCCGAGCCCGGTTTTGCGGCCATGGCGCCGGGGAGAGTGGTAATCAGGATGCCGCCGGTCTCGGTCTGCCACCAGGTATCCACTATGGGGCACCTGCCCTGGCCGATGACCCGGTGGTACCACATCCAGGCTTCAGGATTGATGGGTTCGCCCACGGTGCCCAGAAGGCGCAGCGAGCTCAGGTCATGCTTGTTAGGCCACTCCTCTCCCTCCCGCATCAGCGCCCTGATGGCGGTAGGGGCGGTATAGAACAGGGTCACCTGGTACTTCTCCACGATGTCCCAGAAACGGTCGGGGTGGGGATAGGTGGGCACACCTTCGAACATAACGCAGGTGGCCCCGTAGGCCAGGGGCCCGTAGACAATGTAGGTATGGCCGGTAACCCAGCCGATGTCCGCGGTGCACCAGTATACGTCTTCCTCCCGGGCATCGAATATCCATTTGAATGTCTGGTACGCGTGCAGCAGATAGCCGGCCTGGGTGTGCAGGACTCCCTTGGGCTTGCCGGTGCTGCCGCTTGTGTACAGGATGAACAGGGGGTCCTCGGCATCCATTACCTCCACATCGCACACCGGTTTGACCTCCACCGATGCCATCAGGTCATGCCACCACTGGTCCCGCTTGTCCTGCATGGGCACGCTGATGCCGGCGCGCTGCACCACCACCACATTCTTCACATCGGGGCAGGACTCCAGCGCCTGGTCGGCGTTGTCCTTGCTGCGGATTACCCGCCCGCCGCGGTAGTAACCATCGCAGCAGATCAGGGTATCCGAGCCGCAGTCCAGTATCCGGTCGCGCAGTGCTTCAGCGCTGAAGCCGCCAAAGACCACGCTATGCACAGCGCCGATGCGGGCACAGGCCAGCACCGCGACGGGCAGCTCGGTAATCATGGGGAGATAAATGGAGACGCGGTCGCCTTTCTTGACCCCCAGCCGCCTGAGCACGTTG
>CAZZAU010000050.1:0-9634 GCA_964652725.1 uncultured Dehalococcoidaceae bacterium
TTTGAGCAGGGTGGGGAAAGAACAGGGCGGGGGCTTGGCGGTGGGGGGGCGTTCTCTCACGGCTATCAGGGTGGCCAGAGTGCCGGCGAGAAAGACTGCTCCCAGCACTGCCAGCACCAGCCACAGCCAGAGGTCATCGCCGCCGGCGTACTGGCCCATGAACTCGCCCACCAGACGCACCAGGACAATGCCCCCGAGTATCTCCAGCAGCGCTTTGATGCCTGAGGCGAGTCCTCTCTTGCCGGGGGGTACCAGGTCCGGGATGAATGCCTGATAGGGGCCCTGGGCCGTATTGGTGCTCAACTGCATCAGGCAGTACACCGCGAAGATAACCAGGTAGCTCTCAGCCCAGCCTATCCCGGGAAGCAGCAGTATGGTAATACCGGCTCCCAGCAGGACATATGGCCGGCGCCGGCCCCACCGGAAACCTGAGTGGTCGCTGATTGTCCCGGCTATCGGCTGCACCAGCATGGCCAGGACGAGGCCGGTAAAAGTCATCAATCCCAGATAGGTATTCTTCTGGGCTTCCGAGGCGAAGTCCAGCAACCGCAGCGGCAGCACTATGCCGTGCAGACTGTTCCAGAGGGCGGTCAGGCCGAAGCCGAAGATGGTTATCTTGAGGTAGTCAAGGCGCCGGAATTTCTGCTCCATCGAGTTACAGCATACCAGAGCGCAAAACACAAGACAATGAAAAAACCCTCAGTTCGCCCCATCTCCTTTTGCCAGGGCGTACTCAGGGGATGGTCTGGATGACATAAAGTGGCAACATGATTCCAATCAGGGCTGTGGCCGGTGTATAATCATACCGTATGCCAAAACGTTATCCGCTCATTGAGGAGGTGCGGACACCCCTTCCCGCGCCGCAGCTCTTTGCCCTGTTCGAGGGCCGGCCTTTCTCTTTTTACCTGGACAGCGGCATGGACCCGGGCAAGCTGGGGCGCTACTCGTTGATGGGCAGTGACCCTTTTCTGGTGCTGAAAAGCCGGGGACGTGAAATCACCTTCGTGGAAGAGGGCAAGCTGAGGAAGGAAAACGGCGACCCTTTTACCGTGCTCGGGGAGCTGCTGGGCGCCTATGCGCTGGAGAAACCGGGCCCTGACGTCCCTTTTCCAGGCGGGGTGGTGGGATACTTCAGCTATGACCTCTGCCACTTCATTGAGCGTTTGCCGGCTGCGGCCGCGGACGACCTGGGCCTCCCGGAGTGCTATCTCGGCTTCTATGACGCGGTGGTGGCTTTCGACCATCTGCTGGGCAAGACATACATCATCTCCACCGGCTTCCCTGAGCAGGACGAAATGCCGCGGACAAAGCGGGCGGGAGAAAGGTTGCGGGAAATCAGAGGCCTGATAGCGGAAGAGAGGTGCGTCGCCGAACGGCCCTCTGCAGCTGGTTTGAACGAAGCAACGGCGCTCAGTTCCAATTTTTCCCGGCAGGGCTACCTGGAGGCGGTGGCGCGGGCCAGGGAATACATCTGCGCCGGCGACATATTTCAGGTCAACCTTTCCCAGCGGTTCGAGGTCGCCCTGAGCGTGCCGCCTTATGCGCTGTACCGGCGGCTGCGCCATATCAACCCGGCGCCCTTCGCCGCCTACCTGGACTTCGACGAGGTCAGGGTAATCAGCGCGTCGCCAGAGCGTTTCCTCAAAGTGCGGAGCGACTTCGTGGAGACCCGCCCCATCAAAGGGACGCGCCCCCGGGGGCGCACCCCGGCAGAGGACGAGGCCCTGGCCGGGGAGCTCCTTTCCAGCGCCAAGGACCGGGCGGAAAACGTGATGATCGTTGACCTGGAGCGCAACGACATCGGAAGGGTATGCCGCTACGGGTCGGTAAGAGTAACCGAGCTGGTCATCCTGGAAACCTATCCCACCGTCTTCCACCTGACATCCACCGTGGTGGGCCGACTGCGTCCGGGAATAGACCGTGTTGACCTGCTGAGGGCCGCTTTCCCCGGCGGCTCCATCACCGGCGCACCCAAGGTGCGGGCGATGGAGATAATAGACGAACTGGAACCGACCCGGCGCGGCGTTTATACGGGTTCGATAGGTTACCTGGGCTTCGACGGGGATATGGACCTGAACATCGTCATACGCACCATTCTGGCCAAAGGCGGAAGGGCCTATTTCCAGGTGGGAGGAGGCATCGTCTATGACTCGGAGCCGGAGGCGGAATACCGGGAGACGCTGGACAAAGCGAGGGCGCTGGCCCGGGCGCTGGGGCTGCCGACGCAGGTGAGCGTGGAGGCGACGCCTTGATACTGGTCATAGACAACTATGACTCCTTTGCCTATAACCTGGTGCAGTACCTGGGTGAGCTCGGCCAGGAGCCGGTGGTCTTCCGCAACGATGCCGTTACTCTGGAGCAGATAGACGCTATGCAGCCCACGCATATCATCATCTCTCCCGGCCCCTGCACCCCCCTGGAGGCCGGTATCTCCAACGACGTGGTACGCTGTTTCCGGGGCAGGATTCCCATCCTGGGCGTATGCCTGGGACACCAGTGCATTGGCTACGCCTACGGCGGCAATATAGTCAGGGCGAAGGTTCCCGTGCACGGCAAGGCCTCGCTCATTTACCACGACGGCGACACCGTTTTCAAAGGGCTGACCTCGCCGCTGGTGGGTGGACGCTATCACTCTCTGGTCATCGAGGCCGACTCCGTCACCGGCGCGCTGGAGGTATCGGCCCGCACCGGTGACGGCGAAGTTATGGGCGTGCGCAGTCGGGAGGATTTGGTGGAAGGAATCCAGTTCCATCCCGAGTCCGTGCTGACCGACCGCGGGCATGACATCCTGAGCAATTTTCTGTCCCTCCGCTGCCCGGCCCTGAAAGCGGGAGGGCGGTAGTGGAAGAGATAGTTTATCTAAACGGCCAGCTTGTGCCCCGCTCGCAGGCGACCGTTTCCGTCTTCGATTATGGATTTCTCTACGGCTACGGTCTGTTTGAGACCATGCGCGCCTACGAGGGAAAAATCTTTCTCCTCGACCGGCACCTCGGGCGTTTGCTGGACGCGGCGGCTTTTCTGGATATGGACTGTGGGTTGTCGGAGCAGAACCTGGTACGTGCCTGCTATGATACCCTGCGGGCCAATGACTTGCAGGACGCCCGCCTCAGACTGACTGTATCCAGAGGCGCGGCAGGGCCTTTCCCCGGTGCCGTAGCCGGGGCGGCTCCCACGGTGCTGGCTACTGCCGCTGCCTGCGCTCCTTTGTCACCGGAGATTTACAGGAAGGGATTCACCGCGCTGGTGGCCTCGCCACGCCGCGACAGTCAGTCTCGCCTCTCTCAGCTCAAGACTACGAGTTATCTGGGCAACGTGCTGGCCAGGATAGAGGCACAAGCGCTGGGCGCTGATGAGGCCCTGCTGCTGAACGGACGGGGTTTCATCGCGGAAGGTAGCACCAGCAACATTTTCCTTGTTCAGGAGGCCGGACTGTCCACGCCGCCGGTGGAAAGCGGCATCCTGCCCGGAATCACCCGCGGTGCGGTGATGGAACTGGCCCGCAACCTGGGAATCGGTGTTGAGGAGTACGAGGTGCGGCTGGAAGAGCTTGCCGACTTCGAGGAGGCGTTTCTGACCAATTCTGTGATGGAGCTGGTGCCGCTGGTCAGCGTAAAAGACAGAAAAGGCAGAGCAATTACCATCGGGTCGGGCGGACCGGGACCTGTGACCAGGAAGCTGATGGCGGCATACAGGGAGCTGGTGAAGAAGGACTCAGAAAGCTAGGGATAGACGGCGATGGCTTCCAGCCCGGCGGTCTCCGGCAGGCCCAGCATCAGGTTCATGTTCTGGATAGCCTGTCCCGCTGCTCCCTTTACCAGATTATCGATGGCGCTGACGGTGACGAGTCGCCCCGTCCTGACATCAATGGTGGGATAGACAAGGCAGAGGTTGTTTCCCCAGGTGTGCTTGGTATGAGGCGGAGCCTGGGTTATCTTCACAAAGGGCTCGTTGCGGTAGAAATGAAGGTACAGGTCCCGCAGTTCTTTCTCTCCATCTTTGCCCCTGGCTAGCTTGCCCGGAAGCAGCGGCGCGTATGCGGTGGTGAGAATGCCTCGTGTCATCGGAATCAGGTGGGGGACAAAGGTGATGGTCGGATTCTGCATTCCCAGCAAGCTTACTTCCTGAATTATCTCCGACAGGTGGCGGTGCCCGCCGAGGGCATAGGCGCTGACGTCTTCGTTGACTTCGGAGAAATGAGTGGTGAGGGAAAGGCTGCGCCCCGCCCCGGACACCCCAGATTTACTATCGATGATGATGCCCGGTTCGATGAGTCCCTCTTTCACTGCCGGGGCCAGGGCCAGGATGGCCCCGGTGGGATAGCAGCCGGGATTGGCCACAAGCCGCGCCGAGGCGACCTGCTCGCGGTAGAGCTCGGTGAGGCCGTAGACGGCGCGGGAGAGCAGGTGAGGGGCGGGGTGAGTGAAGCCGTACCAGCGCTGGTAGTCTTCGGCGGCGTGAAGGCGAAAATCGGCGCTGATGTCCACGACTTTAACGCCGGCATCGACTAGGGGTGCGATTATTCCAGCGCTTTCTTTATGGGGCATAGCGGAAAAAGCCACTTCCACCTCCCCCAGCGCCGCTTCCACGGTGAGGCCGAGGCGGCCCAGGTGAGGAAATATCTCGCCCAGCGGCTGACCGGCGGCGCTCCTGCCGGTTACCGAGACAATCTCTACCGCCGGGTGGCCGCATAACAGACGCGCCAGCTCCACTCCGGCATAGCCGGTGACATTGATGATGCCGACTTTTGTCCTGCTCATATCCGAGTCCTGTGTGCCGGCATCTTGTCATATGCCGGACGTCGCTATTATAGCAGGCAGGCACGCGTGAGGCAAGAAAAACAAGGGGAGGGCTCCAGAGAGCCCTCCCCTTAAATATGTCTGCTCAAACGTGCAGTGCTACAGGATTATTTCGCCCGTGGTATCCCCCGGAACCGGGTTGCGCCGGTATCCTGCTTCTCGTTGCCAGTAACCGTGGCTGTCCATGTATCCGCGGGAAAAGTCAAGCTGATTTTCTTGACAACGCCGCTGACGGGTGGTAGTATTCGAGTTATTATTCGCTTCGCCCGGCGTGTATGAGAATGTCTTAGCGGATAGTCTTAGCAGACCTGTGGCGGAGTACTTTTCAACGAGGGAGGTGATTGCCTTCAACCACACAGGATTACGGTAGAAAGCAGGGATTTCGAGGAGGATCGATGAAAGGAAGAATCGTATTCATTTTGCCCTTGCTACTGATTATCATGACTCTGGTTGCCGCTTGTGCCGCTCCCGCCCCTGCGCCGGCACCCAGTCCCTCCCCTTCACCGACGGCGTCGCCCACGCCTTCCCCGACTCCCGCACAGCCGGCTGAAACCGTAAAATGGCGCATGCAGTCATGGGCTCCCGCCGGCGACCGGGGCTATCAGCAAGATTTACGCTTTGTCGAACTGGTGAACAGCCTGGCCGGCGGCCGGCTGGTGATTGAGCCCCAGCCTGCGGGCGGTCTTGTTCCCGTGAAAACCGAGTTTGAAGCGCTCATGAAGGGCAGTATCGAGATCGCCCATGTAGGTGGTGGCTGGTTCGAGCCCTATAACCGGGCCGGCCCTCTGTTTGCGCAGTGGGTAGACGGTCTCACCGGCACTCAGCTCATGCTGTGGATGTGGGAAGGCGAAGGTGTGGAAATGGCCCGTGAGATGGCATCGGGAACCGGAGCGTTTTTCGTCTCGCCATTTACACCCTATACTGCGGAAGTATGGATGCATTCCACGAAAGAGGTGAAGACCGTCGCGGACATGAAAGGTCTCAAGATGAGGGTCGGTGTGCCGGTGCTCGTCGAGATTCTGAAAGAGGTGGGCGTTTCAGCGGTGGTGCTTTCCGGCGCCGAGGTTTACGAGTCTATGCAGCGCGGCGTCATCGATGCCTTTGAGTACGTTACGCCAGCCGTAAACTGGTCAAACGGCTTCCAGGAGGTGGCGGACTACGTGTATCTCTCGCCGGTGCGCGCGCCGTCAGACAGCCAGGAGCTGTGGGCCAATGAAGCCGCCTGGAACGCACTCGCGCCAGACCTCCAGGAACTCGTCCTGGCAGCTTCGAATTCTCTGGTTGGCCCCTACTTTGCCGAAGGCGTCAAGATGGATATCAAAGCAATCCAGAACTTCAAAGACTACGGCAATCAGGTCCTGCCCGTACCGGATGAAATCGATGCCGAACTCAAGAGGGTAGCGGCACCGGTATACGACAAGATTGCCGCCGAAAGTCCGTTCTACAAGAAAGTGCTTGAATCCCAGCGTGCCTGGAAAGCGGCCTGTTTGGAGATGGGCATCCAGTAAGGCGGACGTAGAGAGGAACCTCGGACGAATTCCCTAACTGGCCCCACCTCGAGAAAACCCCCTCGGGGTGGGGCCAATGGGTAGAGCAGGTAACGGAACGATGAGAATTGTACTCAAAACGATTGACACATTGAGCGAGTACAGCGGGAAGATTTTCCTGTGGCTGGTTATCGCTCTGATAGGTGTTCTGGCGTTTGAGACCATATCCAGGTACGTTTTCAACGCACCGACAAGCTGGGCATACGAGACCTCTTTTATGATCGGAGGGGCTCTGGCGGTGATGGCGTGGTCCTATACCCATAAGCACCGCGGGCATATCAGGGTGGACCTTATCTACATACACCTGCCGGTGCGTGCCCGGGCGGCAATCGATGTTTTATCTTCCATAATCTTTCTCTTTCCATTCCTCATCGCGATACTCTTCGGCGGCTATTCGGGAGTCGAGTTTGCCTGGAGAGTACATGAGAAGTTCATCGAGAGCGACTGGCTGCCTCCTGCCGCGCCGATTAAGACGGTGGTTTACGTTGGCTTCTGCCTCTTCGCGCTGCAGGCTCTCGCCCATTTCGCCAGGGATGTCTATTTGCTTATAAGGAGCAAGCCCTATGATTGATATTAGCCCGGAACTGTTGACCATTATCATGCTGGGCAGCATATTTCTGGGCGTTATTACCGGTTTTCCCCTGGCCATACCCATCGGCGGTGTGGCTGTCATCATCGGTTTCCTGCTTTACGGCACCAACTCTTTTGACCTCATCTATTCGCGGATATTCGGTCTCGTCACCAACTATACGCTGCTTGCCGTACCGCTCTTCATTTTCATGGGCGGGATGCTGGAACGCTCCGGGATTGCCGAGAAGATGTATGATGCCCTCTATCTGTGGCTTGGAGGTCTGCGGGGCGGGCTGGCCATAGTCACCATCATAATCGGCACCGTGCTGGCAGCCACTGTGGGCATCATTGCTGCCTCTATCACTATGCTTGGCCTGGTGGCACTGCCGGCCATGGTGAAAAGAGGCTACGACAAGAGCATGGCCAGCGGCTCAGTGGTGGCGGCCGGATGTCTCGGCATCCTCATTCCTCCCAGCATCATGCTCATCGTTTACGGGCCGATGGCAATGATATCCGTAGGCAAGCTGTTCATGGCGGCGTTTCCCGCCGGGTTCTTGCTCTCCGGTCTGTACATATTATACATATTCATCCGCTGCAGGATAAGGCCGGCGGACGGCCCGGCTATCCCCCATGCCGAGCGAACGGTGCCCATAATGAAGAGGACCGTTATGCTTCTCACCTCGGTAGCCCCTACGGCAATCCTGATTCTGGCGGTTCTGGGGGTGATTTTCCTCGGCATCGCTGCGCCTACCGAAGCTGCCGCTTCGGGGGCAGTGGTGGCTACGCTTCTTGCGCTCATGTACAGGCGCCTGACCTTCAAGATCTTCACCCGGACTGCGCTGGAGACGTTCAGACTGACTGGCATGATATTGCTCATCGGGAGCTGTGCCTACGCCTTGGTCGGCATCTTTCTCAGCGCAGGTGGTGGCAGAGTGGTAGAGGATGTGATACTGTCCATGCCGGGTGGCAGGTGGGGCGCCTTCGCCGCCATCATGTTCATCATCTTCATGCTCGGCTTCTTCATTGACTGGATAGGGATTCTGTTCATCATCATTCCCATCATCTCGCCCCTTGTCGAACCCCTCGGGTTCGACCCGCTGTGGTTTGCCATAATGGTCTGCGTCAATCTGCAAACCTCTTTCATGACGCCTCCCTTCGCCCCGGGTATCTTTTTCCTGAGAGGCACGGCGAGTCCGGAACTTGGGATTTCAATGGCGGATATTATCCGCGGCGTGATACCTTTCATCCTGCTGGTTGTGGTTGGGGTGGGACTTATTGTGGCCTTTCCCGAGATAGTCCTCTGGCTTCCGGAAAAGATGATCAGATAACAAAAAGGTCCCCCAATACAGCACAGCTCTCCGGTTTGCCGGCGGAGAGCTGTGCGGACGGGGGAAGGTGGAGTCAGCTCTATATTCCCTGTGACGGCTCTCCGGTCTGTCCGGCTGGCTGCCTCTGGCCCGATCCGCGGGTCAGAATGCCGGTTTTGGCCGGACGGGCCTGTTGAGAGGAGGCCGTGTCACTTTGAGGTACTTGCTGCGCGCGCGGTACTCAGGGCGGCCCGCGCCGACTCGAAAAGCAGATTGTCCACAAAAGCCACGATGTTGAAGGTGAAACCATTCTCCACCGCCCACTTGACGCTGGCCGGATTTATGGCAAGGCCCGTCGGCTTGCCTGCCCGGCGCGATGCCTGGACTACCTTATCGAGCGCTTCGGCAAGCCGCGGATTGTCCGGACCCGGAGGTAGCACCGCGGGAATGGGTAGCCCCATATCGAAGGACAGGTCCATGTGGCCAACAAGGCACGCGTCAATGCCATCCACCGAAAAGATTTCGGCAATATTATCGATGGCTTTCCCCGTCTCTATGATGGCGATAACCATGATTTCAGTGTTGGCTGTTCTAACATAGTCGGGGTCGATGAGGGAATATCTCCGCGGCCCGTATCCCCTGATACCCTGCGGCGGGTACTTGCACGCCCTTACCGCATTGATGGCGTCCTCTTTGCTATTTACCATCGGAACGACGATGCCGTGCGCACCGATGTCGAGCAGCCGTTTTATGTCCGTGGCGTTGTTTTCTTGGACCCTGATGATGGGAGTGCAATCCGTGCCGTTCATGGCCTGCATCATTATTTGCAGCGTCTCATAATGCATCGGTCCGTGTTCATCATCGAGATACAGAAAATCATATCCCACCCGCGAGAGGAGTTCAGCAATGTCAGGGTGGCCAAGCCCGGTGAGTATGCCGGCTACCGTCTGGCCCCGGCACACCTTCTCTTTGAGATGGTTTTTCACTTTCTTTATTCCTCCTTTTTCTCCGGTATGCTTCCGTCATATGCGTTGACAACAAAGGGGTAACAACTTGGCTTGAAGCTCACGAAGTAAAGAGACATCTATCCTGAATTCCTTATATCAGCGCCCTGGCGGACCAGTTCTGATTGCACCGCTTTTGCTGCAAGGGCATGTGGTGATTTTCCGCTGCGCGCGGCAAGCGCGGCACATACCCCGGCGGCCTGTCCAGTAGCCATACATATGGGCATGGACCGGTATGATGCCTGGGCTTCATATGTTCCGGAAATACATCTCCCGGCGACGGTCAGGTTCTCAACATTGAGTGGCAGCAGGCACCGCAGCGGGATATCGTAAGCTTCACCGGGGGGTAAGCGGCGTATTATTGTCCCCTTCCCCTCCGGATTGTGAATATCGACGGGGTAAGAGCCGCG
>CAZZAU010000051.1:0-1743 GCA_964652725.1 uncultured Dehalococcoidaceae bacterium
GGTTATCCGTGGCCGCAATGACCATGAAGGCACCCGCCAGCTCCCCCGCCCCGTAGGCGTGACGGTGTACGCTTATAGCTCCATCCGCCGCCAGCCGCGCCAGCTCCGGGCACACCTCGGGGCTGATGACCTCAACGGCAGCCCCGTGTTCAAGCAACGTCACGGCCTTCCGCAGGGCAACCTCTCCTCCCCCAACGACTACACACCTGCGCCCCCTGACGTCCAGGGAAACCGGATAGCAAGGAACCACGCCCTGCCCGCTCTTCATCGCTTCATACCCTGTATATGACCCTCGTCTTCTTGATCTCCCTGGTGCTGAAGAGCAACAGCCGGTCCGTCAGCCCGGTCTGCGCTGACACCTCCGCAGCGATTTCTTGACACTCTTCCCTGCTGTGGCCGTGAATCATAGCGAAGACGTTATGACGCCACAGCGGCCCGGTCATTCTCTCATAGCAGTGGCTCACTGCTTTCAGCGGTACCAGCTTCCCGGCGATGTCCGGGACATTCTCTGCCGGTACCGCCCAGCAGGTCATTGCATTGGCGGTGAAACCGGCGCGGCGGTGATTCACCGAAGCTCCATACCGTCTTATGATTCCTCTCGCCGCCAGGGAGCGGCAGCGCGCCAGAAACCCCTCCTCCTCCACACCCAGCCGCGAGGACATCCCGGCGAAGGGACGCGGGACAAGCGGCAGGTCCTGCTGCAACTCGTTCAGCGTCTCCCGGTCCAGGGGAGAAAGACGGCAGCTGCAGCCAGCGCCCGGTGCCGCCGTCCGGGACGGGCCGCTTTCATTTTCATCTCCCTCTTCGTCCGCACCGAAAGATGTCTTCAGCTTGAATTTCCTGACGGCCGGTAAATCAAAGGTCTGCTCCGCTCCGACCGCCTCGGCCAGCCGGCATATTTCAGCGGCCATATCGGCCGCGGCGGGCATTGCCAGGGTGAGCCACAGGTTGAAATGGTGGTCTCTTTCATAGACATGGCTGATGCCGGGATGGCCGGCAATGATAGCGGTGGTTCTCCCGGCCCTGCCCGGGCCATCTTCCGGCACCTTTATCGCCACCAGCGTGCTCCTGTAGCCGAGACGCCGGGCCTCCAGCACCGGGCCTATCTGGCGTAGCATTCCCTCCTGCTTCATCCGCCCCACCCGGCCGAGAACGGCATCTTCGTCAATACCCAGGGCCTGCCCAAGGTCGTAGAACGGACGGCAGGTCAGGGGGAACCCCGCCTCGAGCAGTCCGAGCAGCTTCCGGTGCAGGGTATCCGGGTGTGTTATCATCCTTGACTCCTGCTTCCTGGAGCCGGCACAGAAACCGGTTCGTAGATGCAGTAAGGCTCGGCCTCAAGATAATCGCCGGTAGCCTCGTAGGCCCGGGCCCGGCAGCCGCCACAGACCCTCTTGAACTCGCACCGGCCGCACTTTCCCTTGATAGCGGAAAGGTCTCTGAGCTGCCGGAAAAGGGGCGAATCCGCCCATATCCTGTCGAAGGACTGTCTTCTCAGGTCGCCCGCTTCCACGTCGAGATAGCCGCAGCCCTTCACCTGCCCCCGGTAAGAGATGAAGGCAAAGCCCGTGCCCGCCAGGCAGCCGCGGGTGATGGCGCCGCCCGGGTGCCACCCGGCCGCACATTCTGCCGCGTACCGCGTCTCTTCTTTCCTCCGCTGGCTGACCACCCGCATATAGTGGGGAATATCCGTGGGCTTGAAGAACATGCGGTCGCCCAGCTCTTTCTGCCGGTCATATATCC
>CAZZAU010000051.1:1753-5563 GCA_964652725.1 uncultured Dehalococcoidaceae bacterium
AGTTCAGGGTGGCCTCGTATTGTTCGGGGGGCAACTCCACCGCTTCCAGGCCCCTGCCCCGCCCCGTGGGCACCAGCATAAAGGGGTGGAAGGCAACGGCGCCCGCTTTGAGCGCCACCGCCAGCAACTCGTCCAGGTAGTCAACGTTCAGCCTGGTGATGGTGCTGTTTATCTGCACCTCCAGGCCGGCCCTGCGGGCAGTGTCTATGCCGCCCATAACCGCGGCAAAGGCGCCGGCCTGACCGCGGAACCTGTCCTGAAGCTCGGGCACCGGGAAGTCCAGGCTGATACCCAGACGCGATACGGGGACCTCTTTCAATCTGCGGGCGACTTCCTCCGTTATCAGGGTGCCGTTGGTACCCATAACCACTCTCAACCCTTTGCCCGCGGCATAGCGGCCAATGGCAAAGACATCCGGTCGCATCAGGGGCTCGCCGCCGGTCATTATTAATATGGGTCTGCCCACCTCCAGAATCTGGTCGATAGTGCGCCGGCATTCTTCGCCCGACAGCTCGTCCGCATCGTGGTAGGCGCCCGCCGAACCCCGGCAGTGGGCGCACAAAAGGTTGCAGTTCCGGGTTATCTCCCAGGCTACCAGGCGCAGGTCGGGCTCGATGGTCCCGTCTTTTCTGGAATTAGCGTTCACTCCAGTCCAATCTCCCGGTCCGTGAGATAGCAGGCCGGGTCTTCCGCCCAGACATCTCCGTAAGCGGCCTCGGCCCGCACCCTCAGGTTGCCGTTGCAGAGCTCCAGGTACTGGCACCGGGCACAGCGCCCTTTGAGCCGCCCCTTGCGCTCCCTGAGCCCGCCCAGAAGCGGCTCCGAGGTATCCGCCCAGATATCGCCGAACTTCCGCTCCCGCACGTTGCCCAGGGTGTAATGCCACCAGAACTGGTCCGGATGGACGTTGCCCAAGTCATCGACGGCCGCTATTCTGATACCGGAGTTATTCCCCCCGTTTGCCCTGAGCAACTCCAGCACCGCGGAAGCGCGCTGCGCGTCTTTTTCCTTCAGCTTGAGGTACAGGTACACGCCGTCGCCGTGGTTGCCCACCGTAAGCACCTCTTTCTGGAAGCCTCGCCCGTGCAGGTCAAGCGTATGCCGGCAAATGGTGTCCATCACCGCCCTGGTCTGTGCGTGGCTGATGTCATCTTCCCGCAGGCTGCTGCCCCGCCCGGAGTAGGCCAGGTGATAGAAGCAGACGCGATCTATGCGCTCTTCTTCAACCAGCCGAAACATGGCGGGAATCTCCTCATAGTTGAAGCGGGTTATGGTCAGGCGCAACGACACCCTGAGGCCGAGCGCAACGCAGTTCCTGATGCCGGCCAGCGCCGCCGCAAAGGCGCCGTCCCGCCCCCGGAAACGGTCGTTGTTTGCACCGATGCCGTCCAGGCTGATGCCCACCTCGGCAAAACCGGCATTGCTGATTCTTCCAGCTAATGCCTCATCTATCAGGGTGCCGTTAGTGGAGAGAGCGGTCCTGATTCCCCGTTCCCGGGCCAGGTGGGCCATCTGAAAAAGGTCCTGCCGGAGCAACGGCTCCCCGCCGGAGAACAGGACTACGGGAACACCGAAGTCGGCAAGGTCGTTGATAAAAGCCCGGCCGGCAACGGTATCCATTTCCGACGCCCTCCGCCGGCCGTCCGCGCTGGCATAGCAGTGCATACAGGTGAGGTTGCACTGCCGGGTGAAGTTCCAGACCACGACAGGGCGGGCAACTGCCCGGCCCTCCTGCCCCGCGGGGTGAGTCCTCCCCCCGTACCGGAGACCGTCTCCCGGGCTGACCGTATCACAGAGCAAGCGGGATATGGATATCAAGTGCCTTATCTCCTCAAGCGCTACGCCGGCGTGCTCCGCCGGTGTTGATGCGATGCCACCAGAGCCACCAGGGCTTCGTCCATAATATGGTCGGCCAGTGGTATGGCCTGGATAATGCGCCCGCTCACAGCTTCCCGCTTCCTCATCAGGTGCGTCACGGCTGCAACAACCGGCTCGCGGTGCATCAGAAAAGCTTCCACCGCGTCCGTAAGCGGCAGCCCCAGGCTCTCCAGTACCCTGCCCATATCACGTCCCACACCGCGGGCCACCTGCACCGTCTCCTCCCGCTTTGAAGGTTCGGTGATGTACTTGATGATGCAGTCCAGAAGCTGCCTGCCCTGGCCGGCAAACCGTTGCTGTGCTTCCGGGTCCAGGCCGGGAACGGCGGCTATGTGACTGCGGGCGATTTCCCGGTGCAGGACGACCGTTTCTTCCAGCTCTGCAGCCACGTCTCTAACGCCCAGCACCTTCTGGTGCGAGCCCATAAGTCTTTTCAGCTCCGCCCGGGAATAGCGGCGGTGGCCGCCGGGGGTTACGAAGGCTCTCACCTTGCCATCATCGGTCCACTTGCGCAGGGCGGCTTCGCTCACGCCCAGTATCCGGCTGGCTTCGTGGATATTGACCAGGGTTTTCTGTTCCAACTGCTTACGCTCCCGGAACCAGCCGGCGCCTTAACGCCTTCACTTACCGGTCCCGAATTACACAAGAATCTGCTAAATTCTTCTAAATTCTATAAGCAAAGAATATCACGTTTCTTATGCCCGCATCAAGCTGCCTGCAACCCGGCCAGGCGGTAAATGAGGCCCATATCCAGGCTTCCGCGAACCAGCCCGGCGAGCCGGTCATAGTCCTGCCCCGGCTGCCCCACGCTGCCACCAGGGCCCAGGGAACGTCCCCGCTGCTGAGCGATGTACTCCAGAATGGCCCGGCGCAGTTCTTCGTTGTGGAAAAGCCCGTGGATATACGTGCCCAGGACCCGTCCGCTGCCGTCCATACAGCCGTCGGGCACATCGCACTCCCGGCCGGAACGCTCCCGGATACGGAAAACCGGTTTCGCTCCCCCGACCTCTGTCCTGCCCATATGAATCTCGTAGCCTTCCAGGGCCGCGTCCCCGGCCCGACTCAGCAGGCCGCGGTTTTCCACAGTCTCACCCCTGACCTGGTGCGTCTCCTTCCCGGTCGCAAATACCGTGCTTACCGGCAGCAAGCCCAGACCCGTCCGCTGCCGCGCCCCGGACTCCACGGCGTGCGGGTCATCAATGCGCTTGCCCAGCATCTGATAGCCGCCGCAGATGCCGATGATGAAAGCCCCCCGTGCGTGGAGCTCCTTGATGCGGCGGGCCAGCCCGCTTCCGTACAGCCACTCCAGGTCTGCTGCCGTGGTCTTGCTCCCCGGCAGTATGACCAGGTCGGGGGCGCCCAGGCTCCCCACGGACTCCACGTAGCGGACTCTTACTCCCGTCTCCTTGCGCAGCGGGTCAAAATCGTCGAAATTGGAAATGCGGGGCAGTCTCACCACGGCGATGTCCAGCGCATGGTCCCGCCGGTTGTCCGGCGGGTTGTCCGGCCGCTCCAGGGTCACCGAATCTTCCGCGGCAATGTGAATATCATCGAAATAGGGGACAACTCCCGCCACCGGGACACCGGCCCTGGCTTCCAACATTCTCAGCCCCGGCTCCAGCAGCGCCCGGTCGCCGCGGAACTTGTTTATGACCAGCGCCTTGATAAGCCGCGCATCTTCGGGAGGGAGCAGCCACAGCGTGCCCACCAGGGAGGCAAAAACGCCACCCCGGTCAATATCTCCCACCAGCAGCACCGAAGAGCCGCAGTGCCGGGCGACCCGCATATTCACTATTTCATCGCCGGCGAGGTTGATTTCCGCCGGACTGCCCGCGCCCTCGATGACCACCACCTCATACCTGGAGCGCAGGTCCGCCAGCGCCCCGGTTACCACGGGCCACAGCTCAGATTTCAGCTTGTAGTAGTCCGCGG
>CAZZAU010000051.1:5573-9415 GCA_964652725.1 uncultured Dehalococcoidaceae bacterium
ATATCGACCTCAGGGGCCGCCCCATCACCACCACTTGAGAGCGGCTGTGGGCTTCCGGCTTCAGCAGAACGGGGTTCATCTCAACCGTCGGGGCGAGGCCGGCCGCCTCCGCTTGCGCCACCTGCGCCCGGCCTATCTCCCCGCCCCCGGCGGTAACGTACGAGTTGTTGGACATGTTCTGCGCCTTAAAAGGGGCCACCGTGAAACCATCCTGGCGGAATATGCGGCACAGGGCCGTCACAAGCACGCTCTTCCCGGCGTGCGAGCCGGTGCCCTGCACCATGATTACCTTCCCCGCCATCACCCCATCCTGCCTTCCCGGAACTGCCGGCAGGCCTCTATGAAGCGGAGCGCCATAGCGGGGAAGCTACCCAGATGCAAATGAATATAGGAGGCCAGAAGGTTTCCCTTCTGGAAGCCCTCGCTGCGGCTTCCTTTATCAGTAATATGGTAGGCCGCGGAGTCCGCGGGGGCGCGTTTCGGCACAGACCAGTGGAACTCGTGGCCGCGCACCGCCTGCCCCCGGCGCAGGAGAGGGCCATCGCCCAGAGCGCGCACCGTCCGGTAGCCGAGGCTCAGGCGCGGGCTGTCTATGCGCGATGAAACGGGAATGGCGCCCACCATTGCGTGCTCCTTCCCCTCAAAGTCCAGCAGGCTTTCGCCCAGATACATCAGCCCGCCACACTCGGCATACACGGGCATTCCCCGCCCGGCGGCATCCCTTATCTCCTGCCTGACAGTCAGGTTGGCGGCAAGCTCGCCGGCGTACAGCTCCGGGAAGCCGCCCCCGATGTAAAGCCCGGAGATGTCCGGGGGCAGATGGGCATCGGCAAGGGGGCTGAAGAGCACCAGCTCGGCCCCCCGGGCCGCCAGCAGGTCCAGGCTGTCCTGATAGTAGAAGCTGAAGGCCTTATCCCTGGCCACGGCAATGCGGGTCACTGGGGGGGCGGGCTGCGGCGGGAAAAGCGAGGGCTCTGTCCCGGGCACGGCCGCCTGCCCGGCGACGTGCAGAATCCCCGCTATGTCGAAGCGAGACTCGCACTGCGCCACCAGCGCCGCCAAAAAACCGTCGTTAGCCGGGCCTTCCACCGTGGGAATCAAGCCCAGGTGCCTTTCCGGCAGCGACAGGCTGGCTTGCCGGGAAAGGTGTCCCAGCACCGGAACCCCGGTGTAGTGCTCTATGGCCTCACGGCACAGCCTCAGGTGCGCCTCGCTTCCGATGCCGTTGAGAATGACCCCGCCGAGTCGGAGGGCCGGGTCAAATGCCTGATAGCCGCCTACCATGGCGGCCAGACTACGCGCCCCTTTCCGGCTGTCCACCACCAGCAACACCGGCGCCCCCAGAAGCCTGGCCAGCTCCGCGGTGCTGCCTTCATCGCCCACGGCGGAGCGCCCGTCGTACAGTCCCATCACCCCTTCTACCACGGCGATATCTTTGCCGTCCGCGGCGCGGTGGAACAGCTCGATTACCGCATTGTGGGGCAGAAGCCAGGTATCCAGATTGCGTGACGGCTCTCCCGTAGCCCAGGTATGATAGGTGGGGTCTATGTAGTCCGGCCCCGCCTTGAAAGGCTGGACCCTGAGCCCCCGCTTCCGCAGCGTCCCCATCAGGCCCGTGGCCACGGTGGTCTTGCCCACGCCGCTGGTAGTGCCGGCGATTACTATCGCTTTCATCTCGCCATATGCCCGGCTAGAACTCGATTCCTGCCTGGGCCTTTATCCCCTTCTTGAGGCTGTGTTTCGTCTCCGTCATCTCCGTCACGATGTCGGCAAAATCGATGAGCTCCGCGGGCGCGTTGCGCCCGGTGATTACCACGTGCACCTGCCGGGGACGGTCCGCGAGCACGCGGAGCACCTCCCCCACCTGTATCCAGCCGTAGGAAAGGGGGTAGGTAACCTCATCCAGAACCACCACCTGGTAGTCCCCCGAGGCTATCTTCTCCCTTGCCTGCGCCCAGAGCGCGCTGGCCGAAAGCCGGCCCTTTTCCATATCCCCGCCCCTCCGCACGAAGCCGGCCCCCCCGGAGACTATTTCAATGCCCAGCAGTGGCGCGGCCCGGTGCTCGCCGCAGGCAAGGCCGGCCTTTTTGACGAACTGCAACATTATTACCTTCATACCGTGTCCCCGGGCCCGCAACAGCATACCCAGGGCCGCCGTGGTCTTGCCTTTTCCGTTGCCAGTATTAAGGATAACCAGCCCGGTCTGCGCCCGCCCTCCGCAGCCGTTAGCGGACCCGTTCCGGTTGCCCGGTTGACCGCTCATCATAAAGTCTCCTCTCCCGGACGGTACCTGGCCAGATAGCCGCGCTGGGTTACCATCCAGCTGCCCGAAACGAATGTGGCCGAGTTTCCGATGATGACCGTGGTGTTCATATCCACCTCACAGTCGAGCAGGTGCCCCAGGTCGGTGATGACCACTTTCTGTCCTTCCCTCCCGGCCCCGGTGACGACGCCGACGGGGGTTTCCGGCGAGCGATGGCGCAGAATGATTTCCCTGGCCTCGGCCAGATGGTGCCGCCGCTTTCTGCTCCTCGGATTATGGATGGCAATAACGAAGTCAGCCCGCGCCGCCATCTCCAGCCGCTGCCCGATTGTATCCCAGGACACCAGATAATCGCTCAGGCTGATAGCGGCGAAGTCGCCGGTCAGAGGAGCCCCCAGCAGGGCTGCGCAGGCAATCATCGCCGGCACTCCCGGCACTACCTCCACCTCCACGTCCGTCTCCCGTTCGCCGAAAATCTCGCCCACCAGCCCCGCCATGCCGTAGACGCCGGAATCGCCGCTGCAAATCACGGCCACCGTCCGCCCCCTCCGCGCCGCCTCTATGGCCATTTCCGCGCGCCTGATTTCCCCGGTCATGCCGGTGCTTATCACTTCCTTTCCGGCCAGGAAAGGCTTCGCCAGTCTGATATAACCTTCATAGCCCACAACCAGGTCGCTGGCTTCAAGGGCCTGCCGCGCCCTGAGGGTCATATGCTCCGGGGCGCCGGGGCCCAGGCCAACCAGGAGCAGCCGGCCTCTTGCCGCCGGCGGGCGGCTGTCATAGCATAATCTTGCCACCGCCACCGATACCGCCCGCCCGAAGTTTGTCTTGGGTACGGCCAGAGACGGGTTCCCGCTGCTCAATATGGCCGCAGATTCACACACCGCCGCCGTACCCACGTGCTTCAGAGCGTTTGCGGAAGGAGGGGAAGGGTACGCCGCCCGGGCGAGCGCTTCTCTGCCGAAATAGTCCACTGGAAGCCGGTGTTTGTGGGCGAACTCCAGCAGCCCGACCTCGTCTTTTTTCAGGTCGATGGTAGCGATGTTGCGGATGCTCTTCACGGACAGCCCGTGCCCGGCTAAAACGCGCCCCACCGCCGCCTCTATGGTCTCTGCTCCCGTGTCACGGTTGCAGCCGATGCCGACCACGAGACTCCGCGGGCGGTAGGTCACCGTGCCGCCGGGAAGAGAGGGCGCCATGGTATCGAGAGTACGGTCGCTGATAATCAGGGCCGCCCGGCAGGGGCTTTGGGCCAGCGCCTCAAGACTGCCGAAGAGGTGGATATTGCCCGGCAGCGGCCTGTCTTTGCGCCACCAGTCCGGCTCGCCGGCGTCCTGGTAGACACCCACGGGCTCCCCGTTGACCAGGCTGGCGGCCACCCGGGTGAGGTCGGCGCCATCTTCCACCTGCCAGCCGAACTCCTCTCCCAGCAGGTCCACCGCTACCGTGCCGCCCGTGTCCGAGGCGGTGGTGATGACGGGCCGGGCGCCGATAAGGGCCGCCACCCGCTCCGCCAGCTTATTGGCACCGCCGGAATGCCCGGAGAGAAGACTCACCGCGAAGCTCCCACTGTCGTCGA
>CAZZAU010000052.1:0-6184 GCA_964652725.1 uncultured Dehalococcoidaceae bacterium
CCCGTCGGTTTACCGTAGAGGTCAGGGTGGGCAAGAAGACGCTGGGAACAGGCAGCGGCAGGAGCAAGAAGGCGGCGGAGACAGAGGCGGCCCGCGCTGCGCTGGAGCGTCTCTTCGGCCACTTTACAGTATGAGTGGCTGTTTGCTAAACTTCAAGTGTAAACGTTAGCAGAAGCAGGTTTTGCCATGGGAAAACGAGACTACCGGCACAGAGAGCCCAAGAAACAGAAGAAAGAGTCCAAGAAAATAGCTCCGGTCGAACTCATCCAGACTCCGACGCAGGTGGAAGTAATCGGCAAGGGGAAAAAGCGGCTGCCGGGGGAGGAAGAGGAATAGTATCCTATCAGCAGTTTTACCGGACCGGGGAACTGAGGAAACGCGCCGGACAGGCCAGGTACCTATTATCCCCATGCCGCCTTTGTCCCCACCGGTGCGGAGTCGACCGGCTGGCCGGCGAGACCGGGAAATGCCACACGGGTTCCCGGGCGCTCGTTGCCACATATGGCCCGCACTTCGGGGAAGAGGCGCCGCTGGTTGGCAGGGGTGGTTCGGGAACCATATTCTTTTCCTACTGCAACCTGGACTGCATATACTGCCAGAACTACACTATCAGTCAGCACGGCGAGGGTGGTGCGGTGGATGTGGTGGAGCTGGCAGAGATGATGATTTCCTTGAAGTCCCGGGGTTGCCACAATATTAACCTGGTCAGCCCTACGCATGTAGTGCCCTTCATACTGGAGGCGCTGGAAATTGCGGCGGCGAAAGGGCTGGACCTGCCGCTGGTCTACAATACCGGGGGCTACGATGCGGTGGAGACCCTGCGGCTGCTGGACGGGGTGGTGGACATATATATGCCGGACATGAAGTACGCCAGCGAGAATGCCGGCGAAGAGCTTTCCGGAGCGAAGCACTATCCCCGGGCCAATCAGGCCGCGGTAAAGGAGATGCACCGTCAGGTGGGAGACCTGGCGCTCGATGATTCCGGGGTGGCGCAGCGCGGTCTGCTGGTGCGGCATCTGGTGCTGCCCGGCGGGCTGGCCGGAACGGAGGCTGTGGTCCGGTTTCTCGCCGAAGAGATTTCCGTGGATACCTATCTTAACGTTATGGCCCAGTACCACCCCTGTTACCAGGCCCACCGCAGACCGGAGATGGGCAGGGTGGTAACGGAGAGAGAGTTCTCCGGGGCGGTGGCGGCGGCAGAACGCTACGGGTTGCGCCGGCTGGACGAGAGGCGCCTGTCGCGCCTTATGCCCCGGTAGGATATTGTGGTGCGCACCAGTGTCTGAAGTTGCGTCCCTGGAAGCTGTCGTGTACGGAAGGGTGCAGGGAGTGTTTTTCCGCGCCTATGTCTCGGAGCACGCCGGGGAGCTGCGCCTCAGCGGATATGTACGCAACCGCCCGGACGGGGCGGTGGAGGTAGTGGCGGAGGGGCAAAAGGACCGGTTGAATAAACTGCTGGGATACCTGGAAAAGGGGCCGCCGGCCGCCCGGGTGGAGCGGGTGGAGGCTGGATGGTCCGAATATAGTGGCCGCTATTCAGGGTTCCGGATTCGGTACTAGCAGGGCGCCGGGCGCAGGCCGTAGTAGCTGTCCGTTTGCAACAGCCGAAGCAATGTGGCCTCCGGAATGCGGGCGCCGCCGCGCCGCTCGTGCAGCAGTTGCGCCAGCATGTCCAGCGGCAGGGAACGATTGCCGGTGACCAGCAAAGTCCGGAACACGCTTTCCAGGAGCGGTTGCTGGGGGGAGATGAAGTCAGGTTGTTTGCTGCAGCAACTGCCGATGCGTTCCAAGAGGGCGGCATCGGAGCGCTCTGCTTCTGCGGACGCCGTTTCTTTGGCGCATTCTTTACATAAATATTCTTCCACCAGGGTGGCGAAGGAGCGCCTGTGTTCCGGAAACCAGCTCAGGTCAATTCGCCAGCAGGGCCGGTCGGTGCCGGCGGTTTCTACTTCAGAATCACTCATAAGACCCCTCTCATGCTTCGAGTTCTACTTTGGCTGACCGTACCAGGTCGAGGTATTCCGCTTTCAGGCCGAGGAGCTCGGAGACCTCCCGGTCCACTTCGTAAGGTTCGCCGATGAATACCTTGCCATATTCCTCCACCTCTCCCCGGGTAGGGTCGCCGTCGCTGATGAACCTGGAACGGCCCTCCACGATGCCGAGGTCGAAGGGCAAAGTGAAATAAAGGTCAGCGAGGACCCGGTCTATGCCCAGGCCGTACAGGGCGCCCCAGTCTCCGGCGGTAGCATCCCGGTATTTGCTGGCCGGAAGCAGTGAGAGCAGGTTCATTATGCTGAAGCAGCCCTTCCCCCCCAGGATTTTCAGGGGCGCCACCGAGATCAGGTAATCGCTGGACAGAATGACGTTGGGCACCCAGAAAGTAGGCACGGCGAGGGGTTTGGGGAGGGGATTGTCCACCTCCACCAGGATGCTGTCCTTCACGTCCAGCTTCAGTATCCTGGGAAAGGCGTAGCCCAGGGCCTGATAGACAGGCTGGACGGGGGTGCCGTTGGGAGTGCCTTCCAGAAGAATGATATCGGCGTCGCTGACCTCACGGATGCCCCGGATGATGGCGGCCAGCAACTGGGGGCTGGTGGATACCGGGTAGGGCAGTGGGTAGCAGGCTGACGGCTTGATAAGGACCCGCCGTGCCCTGGAGACCACCGCCGGGGGCTTGAAGACGAATTTGGCGCTATCGACTATCAACAGTCTTCCTCACCGTGATTTCGAGGCTTTCCACTTCGCCGGGGCTTCTCAGACCGGAGGCCAGGGCCACAAGGGTCCTGAAAAGGAGGTCACTTGCGGCGCTGTCCAGCTTTACGGGAGTGCCGTTTATGGACAGCTCCACCATGCTTTGCCCGGGGGCGTGCAGCACCTTTTCCACGAGCAGGTCGGCGATGCCGTGGGCTTCATCTCTGGAGAACTGCGGCACGGAAACCGGTAGCGGCTCATCGGTGACTACGGCCAGCAGTTCCCCTGGCGGGCTGAGCAGCTCCGGTCCCTGTTCCCGGCGATGCACCTCTATTTTGGGGTGGGGGCCTTTTTTGAACCCTTCCGTCAGGATAAGGTCAAGGTCGGCGCCGAGGAACGGAGTCACGGCGCGGGGGTCATCTTCCCGTTCCAGTTTTGTGAATACGGCCAGGTTTCCCGCCGAAAGGATGGCGGAGGCGGCGGCCCCGGCCCCGGCGAAGCGCCAGGTGTCCTTGCCGGGCGTATCCAGCTCTATCTCTTCGGTGGCGTGCTTGACGACCGCCACCCGGAAGCCCCTCTGGCGGAGTTCCGCAACCAGGTCCGTCAGCAGGGAGGTCTTCCCCGAGTCTGATTTTCCTACCACCGAGATTATGGGCGCCATAGAGTCCTTTCTAGCTCCCGGACTGGTCCTCATTCCAGTCCAGCATGATAGCCTGCACCACCTCGCCGGCGACGGCCTCCGGCCTGTCCTCGGGGATGATGACCAGCCCATTGGCCAGGCTCATTGAGGTGAGGATGCCGGAGCCCTGCGGCCCGGTGAGGCGGGCATAGTAGCGGCCATCGCGGCGGGTCACCAGCGCTCGCGCAAACACCCGGCGGCCATCGCTGTTAACCACCCTGTCCTCCAGGACCACGGGTACGGTGGGCCTGTCCAGGTTTTTCTTACCCATCATCTTGAGCATGGCGGGGCGGGCGAATACCTCGAAGGTCACCATAGAACTCACCGGATTTCCGGGCAGTCCCAGATGGGGTATGCTTCTGGGGCGCCCCCCTTTATCCAGTCCCCGTATGGTGCCGAAGGCCAGCGGTTTACCCGGTTTCATGCGGACGGTCCAGAAGGTGATTTCGCCCTCCCTGGCCAGAACGTCCTTGACCATATCATAGTCGCCGGCGGAGACCCCTCCGCTGGTAATAAGCATATCAGCGTCCAGTCCCCTGCGGAGCTTGTCCACCAGGGAGTCCTCGCTGTCCAGGGCGATGCCCAGTATCATAGGGATGCCGCCATAGCGCCGCACCAGGGCGGCCACGCTGTAGGAGTTGCTGTTGTATATCTTGCCGGGCGGAAGCGGTTGCCCCAGCGCCACCAGTTCGTTGCCGGTGGCCAGGACGGCGACCACGGGGCGGCGGATGACCCTGGCCGTAGTCCTGCCCAGCGAGGCCAGAACGCCCACCTCGGCGGGGCGGACCACGGTGCCTTTTCTCAGCACGACCTGGCCTCTGGAGACGTCTTCTCCGGCTTTGCGGATATTCAGTCCGGGGCTGATTTTACATAAGATGCCTATTTCGCCGGAACCGGGGGAGCGCCGGGTCTCATCCGTGTCTTCAAATCTGACGACGCTATCGGCGCCGGCGGGCACCGGAGCTCCGGTCATGATGCGGATGGCGGTACCGGGAGCGACCGTTTTATCAGAGACGCTGCCGGCGATTACCGTGTCAATGACACGGAGAAGGCGGGGTGCGGCGGGGCCGGCGTCTCCGATGTCTGCGGCGCGCACCGCGTAGCCGTCCATGGCGGCATTGTCCAGGGGTGGAATATCAATATCAGAGACGACATCCTCCGCCAGTACCTGCCCCAGGGCTTCCAGTATGGGTGTCTCTTCTTCTTCCAGGACGGAGGCGTGGCTTAGTACTCTTTGCAGGGCTTCTTCCACGCTGATCATAGCTGTCTTCCCAGTGCGATTTCCTTCGCCCGCCGCAGGTCATCGGCGGTGTTGATATTAAAGAAGCTCAGGTGAGCGGGGTCAAAACGCTCGATTTCTTCCGCTTCTACATATCTGGTCCTGACCAGAGGGAAAAGGCGGAACACGGAGAGGCGGCCCAGGTCCATCAACCGCTTGATGGGCTCCAGACAGGTCCTGGAGTAGACTGCGTGCAAAGGCTCAACCAGGTGACCGATTCTCGGCACTACCAGCTCGAATCCATTGGAGATCTCTAACATATACCGGAGCAACTCCTGGTTCAGAAAGGGCATATCCGAAGCGACCACCAGGTTCCTGGACGAGCTTGAATGCATCAGCCCGGTATATATACCTCCGAGGGGGCCTTTTCCGGGATGAATATCCGTCACTGCCCTGAACCCGGTTTGGGGAAGGCACCGGGGAATTGCCCCGCCGTTGGTGGTTACCAAGATTACCTCGTCAGTGAGGGGACTTACTCCCTCGACTACCAGGTCAAGCAGATTCTTGTGGCCGATAGTTTCGAGAACCTTGTCACGTCCCAGCCGCAAACTCTTGCCGCCGGCAAGAATGATTCCACTAGTGTCCAATTACATGCGCTATCGCGCGAACCTCACTGTAATTATTTTACCATATTTCGTCAATAGCGGGAGCAGGCGGCTTACCGCCCCTAAGCAGCCGGTGATTTATGGAGGATATTTGTGCCGCTTACGGGCGGGACAGCCACGGCATCAGTTCCCGCAGTTTTTTGCCTGCTGCTTCTGAGCCGTGCTCGTCTTCCATGCTCAGCAGGGTAAGATAGTTGGGATATCCCACCTTGCCTTCCAGAATCCACTGGTGGGCAAAAGTTCCGTCCTCGATTTCCCGCAGGATGCGCCTCATCTGTTCTCTGACTGATTCGGTGACGACCTGGTGCTGGCGGAGCATGATGCCGTACTGGGCGGTGGTGCTGCAGCGTTTTATCATACCGGGAATGCCGTAACTGTTGATAAGGTCGGCCACTCCCTTGAGCTCGTGGCACAGCTCCAGGTAGGCGGTCTCTTCCCCGTATCCAGCTTCCACCAGTGTTTCCCAGGCCGCTTTGAGCAGCCCCACCACCCCGCCGCCGATGCCGCACTGCTCATTGAAGATGTCCGTTACCGTCTCCTCCTTGAAAGTGGTCTCTACCACTCCTCCCCGGGTGCAGCCGATGGCCCTGGCGTAGGCGAGGGCTTTAGGCAGGGCCTGTCCGGAGGCATCCTGGTGAACGGCTACCCCGCCCGGTGGCCCCTGGTTCTCGGTGTAGAGTTTGCGCAGCAACACCCCGTGTATCTTGGGTGCTACCATGGTTACGTCGATATCGGGAGGAGGGATGATCTGGTGGTAGTAGATGTTGAAGCCGTGGGCGAACTGGAGCACCTTGCCGCCGGTAATGCCCGGAGCTATTGACTCCCGGTATATCTGCGGCTGGATATCATCCGGCGCCAGAAAGACGATGATGTCGGCCTGGCGGGCTAGCTCTGCGGCTTCAAAAACGTTGAAACCGGCCGATTCCGCCG